>MFTJ01000020.1:3617-12138 GCA_001786805.1 Candidatus Nomurabacteria bacterium RIFCSPHIGHO2_01_FULL_39_10
GTCAAAAACAACCACCGCGCCGTCAAGCACGCGCAGGGAACGCTTCACTTCTACGGTGAAATCAATGTGTCCCGGAGTGTCAATAATATTAAATCTTACCTTTTTGCTTTTATCAGTCGGCGCATAAGTTGGAATCCAGAAACATGTCACTGCCGCTGCAGTGATAGTAATTCCGCGCTCTCGCTCTTGAGGCATCCAGTCCGTTGTCGTCTCGCCTTCATGCACCTCGCCGATTTTGTGCTTGGTGCCAGTATAGAAAAGCACGCGCTCAGTCGTGGTCGTTTTGCCCGCATCAATGTGCGCGATGATTCCAAAATTTCTAACTTTTTCTAGGGGATAATCTCTTTCCATAAATAAATTTAAGTAATAAAAAAGCGCCTCATGCGCTACCGATACTATATATTATAAAGAGTCTTTTTGCAAATCATCGGGAAGCCCATTCACGCCATATCTTTTTACTGATTTTTGACTGACAAATCATGGTCTCGAGGGTTCTTGGTCGAAAGCTTTTTTGCCCGTGGAAGTTAATATCTACCATGGCTCCTGTTTTAATATTTTTCCAAGCTTCGTGAGAACCTTCCCTTTCATTACTAAAAACAAAATCATTTTCCTTTAGAAATTCTATAACATCTCTATAAGTCCAGTTGAATAGACCATTAGACATTGTTGTTAAGCAAATTTGGAAACTACAGAACTATGATAAGGAGAAACGATAGCAAAATCTGTGGATTTCTTCAGAGATGCCGTTTGTATTTTTTTTGTTGTTTCAAAATATTTTTTCCAATATTCTGCAGGGGCATATCTGTTAAGTAAATCATCTGACATGCTATTTTTCACTACTGCATTCAAATGTACTTGCGCAGCTTCTTTTATACTTTTCAAAACAGATAGAGCATCAGTCCCTTCCTCAACAATATCAAAAGTAAGGCAAACACCGACAAAAGTTTTGCCTTCTTTGTAGACCAAAAACTCTATAGTTCCCTCCTTTTTAGTATTTTTTGGTCTCTCTATTTTCATATACTGATATATTAACCCATAAAGATACTTTGTGCAAACTAAAAATACATTCTCTGTTTCTTAAATTTTCGAACTCTGGAAAACTTTCTTTTGACATAATATTTATATTTATTTAATAATACCCTTCGACTGCGCTCAGGGTAATTTTGCTATGCAAAATTACCAAGCAAAGTGGGCAAAAGCTTTGTTGGCTTCCGCCATTCTGTGCGTATCTTCTTTCTTTTTGATTGCCGAGCCTTCATTTTTGGAAGCCGCAATTAATTCATCTGCGAGTTTCAAATGCATCGGCTTCCCTTTTCCCCCGCGAGCCGCGTCGCGAATCCATCGCATAGCGAGAGCTGTTTTTCTTTCCGGACGCACTTCAATCGGTATCTGGTAGTTGGCGCCACCGATTCTTTTTGAGCGCACTTCGGTGGAAGGTCCTGCATTCTTCATCGCCAAGTCAAAAATTTCAAGCGGATTCGGGTTGCCTGTCTTTTCTTTGATGACATTAAAGGTCGCATACATAACCTTGCGGGCGGTTTCTTTCTTGCCGGACCACATAATGTAATTGATGAATTTCTCTAGTTTTGTAGAATTGTATATAAAATCCGGAGCAACTATATTTCTATTTTTAACTTTTCTTCGCATAAATTATTATTTTGCTTTTGCTTCTTTCGGTTTCTTGTTTCCGTAAAGCGACCTGCCTTGTCTCCTCTTTTCCACGCCCTGCGTATCTAAAACTCCGCGCACGATGTGATATCGGACTCCGATTAAATCTTTGACGCGTCCTCCGCGAATCATCACCACCGAGTGTTCCTGTAGATTGTGTCCTTCGCCTGGAATATAAGCAGTGACTTCCATACCGTTGGTCAATCGCACACGGGCAATTTTTCGGAGAGCCGAATTCGGCTTTTTCGGAGTGGTAGTGGAAACTTTGGTGCAGACACCGCGCTTGAAAGGCGAAGAGAAAAATACTGGTCTGTTTTTTAGAACATTAAAACCGCGGGTCAAAGCCACCGTCTTGTCTTTCGGCTGGGATTTGAATCTTTTTCTTTTTATTAGCTGATTGATTGTCGGCATAATTTGAATTATATAAACAAAATAGCCCCATAGGACTATGGCAATAATGTACTATAATTTTCAGGAAAACGCAATACCAGTAAGAGTCTTGAAAAGAAACGTCAATATGGGAGCTAAATAATTGGAAAAGTAAACAATAAAAATAATGAGTAAGATGAATGAGTATTGTTCTAGAAATAACATCACTCTGTAGGCCGATTCAGGCAAAAAAGAAAAAAGTATTTTTGAACCATCAAGTGGCGGAATCGGAATCAAGTTAAAAATCGCCAACGCAAGATTTACTATGACAATAATGGAAGTTATAAAATAAAAACCGATAGGCAAAGATAGACTGGCTGTAAGCCGAATAATAATTGCAAACATAACAGCTATTCCTATATTCGCTAAAATTCCTGCCGAAGCCACGGCCAGCGTCCCGAGTTTTTTATTGCTGAGATTCTCTGGATTGTACGGTACCGGCTTTGCCCAACCCAGCAAAAAAGGAGAATGGGACAAAACCAAAATTATCGGCAAAAGAACTGAACCGAAAAAATCTAGATGTTTAAAAGGATTGAGAGTAAGACGACCAGCAAAACGCGCCGTCTTGTCGCCAAAATATTCCGCCGCAAAACCGTGCGAAACTTCGTGTATCACCACGGACATAATAAGTATCGCGATATAAAATATCGCATTCGTTGCATCCATATAAATTCTATGATAGCATGTGGGAACTGCAATGAAAACATGCGCGATAACAAAAAAGGGTTCAATCATGGGCGGTGGCTATTCAAACCGAACTCGCGCCACCAAATTCAACCCGACCGGCAAAGTCCGCAAACACCTAAATCTCCAAAAGAAGAGAATTTTCGTGCCGGAAATAAATAAATTTTTAAGCATTGAAGTCTCCGCAGGCGGCATGCGCACAATGAAAAAAAATGGTGTCTACACCACCCTCCTCAAAGCTGGGTTGATAAAGGCGTAGAAAAACTTCACGAAATGTGAAGTTTTTTTGTTTATAATTTTTACCCCGGCACAAAGGTCAATGCTGTGCCTTTTTTACCCGAGCGACCGGTTCGGCCTATTCTATGCACATATGTATCATACGTTTGCGGAACATCGTAGTTGATGACATGCGTGACATCAGGAATGTCTAGCCCGCGGGCGGCAACATCGGTCGCAATCAAGATATTTATCTGGTCTTTTTTAAATGAATCCAAAATGCGAATGCGTTCACGGCTTCTTTTGTCGCCATGAATACCACCGACTTTGAAACCGAAAATCCGCAATTCTTTTTCTAAACCATCCACACTGTGTTTCATTTCGCGGAAAATTAAAACTTTGTCAGAGCCGTCCTTTTTCAAAACTTCATGCAGTTTGGCAAGTTTTTCTTCCTTAGTTCGCACCCGAATCACATCTTGGTCTATATTTTTAGCTGTCTCGCCGGAAATAACAGAAATAAAAGCGGGGTCTTTCAAATACTGCTCGGTCATTTTTCTTATTTCCGAAGAAAGAGTCGCAGAAAAGAAAAGCGTCTGGCGTTCTTTTGCAGTTTTGCCGATGATGAAAACCATGTCATCACGGAAACCCATATCCAGCATTCGATCAGCTTCGTCGAGTACGACACTATGGCAAGTAGAAAGATCCAAAACTTTTTTCTCAATCAAGTCTCGCAGTCTTCCGGGTGTGCCGATAACAAAAGAAACTCCGAGTTTTATTTCCCGTATCTGCTTCCCTATCGGCAATCCCCCGACACAGGCAACCGAAAACATTCCAAATCCAAAAGCAAGAATTTTAAAATCACTTTCAATTTGCAAAGCGAGTTCGCGAGTCGGCGCCATTATCAAAACTTTTTCTCGCCTGTTCTGACCTTTAGTTTTGGAAATTTTTTCAATCAGCGGCAAAAGAAAGGTTGCCGTTTTTCCCGTGCCGGTGTTCGCCATACCGAAAACATCCGCGCCTTTCAGTATGGTCGGTATCGCCTGGTCCTGAATCGGCCTAGGATGAATAAATCCAGCGCCTTTGATATTTTTATGCAACTGTGAATTGAAAGGAAAATCAGCGAAAGTGTGTTTTGACACATATGGTTTTTCTTCTATGTGCGCAGCTTTTTTTATGAAACGAGAAAAATCTATTCGTTCTCCTCTTGCGCCGCCAAATCTGCTCCTACTAGAACTTTTGCTTCCTCCGAAACGAGGACGCGAATTATTGAATTTTTTAGCTTTTAAGGCAAATTTAGGTCGCCCGAATTTACTCGGACTTCCAGAGTGACGTGTATACATACTTGCCCGCCTGTGGCGGGAGGTCACTCTCGCTATATTTAGTAGTTGAGAATGATGCATCAAGTATAGCACTTTGTCAATATTTTGTCAATATTTTATTACTTTAGGCAAAAAGCTATACTGAAAACAATGAAAATATATCTTGACGCTTTGAAAAAAATAATGGAAGAAGGTAGTGACAGGCAAGGACGCTATGGTCCGACTCGGGCAATGTTTGCCGTCCCCTTGCGTTTCAAAATGAAAGATGGATTTCCGGCTCTAACAACAAAAAAACTTATGTTCAGAAGCGTGACCGCTGAATTGCTTTGGTTCATTTCCGGCTCCGGAGACAATAGAGAATTAAACCGGCTCGGATGCCATATTTGGGACGCGAACGGAAACGCAGATTATTGGAAGCCGAAAGCAAAATACGAGGGAGACTTGGGAAGAATTTACGGAGTGCAGTGGCGCCACTGGAAACACCCGGACGGAAAGGAAGCCGACCAGCTCAAAGAAATCATAGAGCGGATAAAAAAAGACCCATATGATCGGCGCCTGATTGTAACCGCATGGAATCCCGGAGAATTGGATCAAATGGCGCTTCCTCCCTGCCATATGATTTTCCAGTTTTTCGTTTCTGACGGAAAACTTTCAATGCATATGTACCAAAGAAGCGCAGATATGTTTCTCGGGGTGCCGTTTAATATCGCTTCGTATGCCTTGCTTCTTCACATCGTCGCCCGATTGACCAATTTGGAGCCGGATGAACTGGTAATGACTTTGGGTGATGCTCATGTCGTCCATAATCATTTTGACCAAGTAAAAGAGCAACTCGGAAGAGATCCCATGCCACTATGTAAACTCTGGCTCAGTCCAGATATAAAAAGTTTGGAAGATTTGAATACGGCGCAATTCAAGGAGCCGGACGATATATTTAAAATTATAAAATTAGAAAACTATCAGTCCCATCCGGCAATCAAAGCTCCGATGGGGGTATAAAAATATAAATACTTGTCCCGTACTAAATTTTTGATTAAAACAAATGACCAATATTATTAACAACTTAAAATTTTAGTACTGGGATGATTTCACTCATCGCCGCAATTGGAAAAAATAACGAACTAGGTAAAAACAATAACCTTGTTTGGAGTATGCCGACAGACCTGAAATACTTCAGAGAAAAAACATCCGGTCATGCAGTAATCATGGGACGTAAAACTTTCGAAGCGATAGGCAGACCGATGCCAAACAGAAGGAATATAGTAATTACTCGAGATAAAAATTATAAGAAAGAAAGCATCGAAGTTGTGCATTCGCTGGAAGAAGCTATAAATTCAGCAAGAACCTCACCCCTACCCTCTCCTTATAAAGGAGAGGGGGAAGAGATATTCATAATCGGCGGTGAAGAAATTTTTAAACAATCAATGAACTTAGCAGAAAGGCTTTACATCACCCATATTGACGCAGAGGATAAAAAGGCTGATACCTTTTTCCCGGAAATAATTCCAATAGTTTGGAATGAAGTATCGCACGAGGCACACAAAAAAGATAAAGATAATCCTTACGATTATACTTTTTCAGTTTATGAAAGAATTTAAATCTTGTTTACTATACTCACGGCCGTTAATATAGTAAACATTTTTTAAGGGTCTTGCGAAGTTTTGATACGAATAAAAATATCTTTGCCGTCTGGAGTTTTTTCTTTTCTGTACTTTCTTCTTTTGTTTTTTTCTATTTTATTTACCAGTTCTTTTTCTAGATCAAAACCCAGATTGTGAGACATGCCGAGCAGAAAAATGACCACATCGGCAAATTCTTCGGCAATTCCCGGCTGTCCCTTGTTGTACTTAGAAAAAGCTTCGGAAAGTTCTTCATAAGCTCGGCAAAAATCGCTTGGAATATCGTTGCCGAATCCTTTCTCCTTTCTGTTTCGCATTATTTCTTTTTGTAGTTTTTTGAAATCAACCATAAATTTAGAATTATTTATTGCCTGCTGTACTTTTCAGCTTCTTTGTTTATAATGTCGAGCTTCACTCCGGCTTTTTTAAAAATCTCCTTGCTTTTCTTTGAAGCATGATAATCTCTTTGCGCTACTACTCTTTTTACTCCGGCGGTAATGGCAAGTTTGGCGCAAACGTAGCAAAGCGTCATCTTGCAATATATAGTCGAGCCATCAAGCGCAATACCAAAGCGAGCGGCCTGTACGATTGCATTTTGTTCCGCATGCGAGGTTCTGATACAATGCTGCGACTGCGTTCCATCTTCATTTATTACCGTGTGCATTTCATGCCCGACTTCGTCACAATGCGGAAGCCCCGGAGGCGCGCCGACATAACCGGTAGAAATAATTCTTTTGTCCCGTACAATCACGCACCCGCTCCGACCTCTATCGCAAGTTGCCCGGGAACCGATGAAATCTATCATCCCCAAGAAGTATTCATCCCAAGAGGGTCTTTGGTATTTTTCGGTTTTCGGAGTAATTTTTTTCATGTCTCTAATATACTCCTTTTAATCCTTCTTTCCAAGAGCTTTGAGAACTTTCAAATACATCGCCTCAACTATCTTTTTTTGTTTTTTTCCGGTTGTCACATAGTGATCCAGCCCCGGTACGGCGTTTATTTCAATAATATAGTAACTGCAGTTTTTGGGATTTTTTGTAATATCTCCCTTTCTGATCATAATATCCACTCCGCACAACCGAAGACCCATATCTCTAGTTACTTGCACGGCAATTTTTTTGAATCCTGAATGAATAGTACTGGTAACATCTTCTGAATCACCCCCAGTAGATAAATTAGCGTTATTAAGCAAAAAAACTTTATGTCCTTTGACGGGAATACTATGAAAAGAATACCCTTGTCTGTGTAATTTCATTTTTATCCTTTGATCTTTGAAATTAATATGAGTATTTCTCTTCTGTGAACGAAAAAGATTTTGTTTTATCTTTAAAAGTTTAAGAATAGAAGATTTGCCGTCTCCTGTAACAGAAAGCGGAATTCGATGATAAGCGGAGATAATTTCCCCATCTAAAACAACAATTCTATAATCAAGTCCGGGCAAATACCTCTCGACGACAGCCACTTTATCTTCTTTGAAGGCTTCAAGCAGAGCTCTCTTTAATTCTTTTTTATCCCATACCAAACAGACATCAGTCCCTTGATTTTTACTGTTTGGCTTTACGATTACCGGATATCCCAACTTTTTGGCATATTTCTCGGCATAAAAAATTGTGCGGCGATTTTTTTTTAATGCTTTCGCCCAACTAGCTTCAAAAATAGTCTGTCCTTCTGCCACCGGATATCCTTTTTGTTTCATAAAAAATTTAGCAAAATGTTTATCGCAGGCAATTCTGTATGAAGCATCATGATTGAGGTCTAAAGCATAATGTCTAAGAGATCTGATTACACCATTTTTAAAGATTATTTGCGCTGTATATTTCCATTCCGGCTCTACCACAACCTTAGCCCCGACTTTCGGCGCAAGTTTGATAATAAGTCCAGTCAAATATGGTAACTTTTTTTTATTGGCGTTTCTTTTGTTCATGCTTTTTATATTTTATCATTTTTAAATTAGAAAAGAGAGGAGCATAAATATCTTTTTTGGGATCAATAATCAACTCCTTGCGTTTTACTTTTTTTGTAAAAATAATCGGAGCATCTGTAATAACAGAGAGAGGCATCCTTTCTTCCCCCTCGCCCATGCAAAGTACTGCGGAAGTCGCCAAACTGTCAGCAATATCAGTTCTGGACATCTTGAGAGCTCTCCCAAAAATATCTTTTTTGCCTACATAATTTCTGATACCCTGAAAACCAGCGTAACCGAGCGCCACGCCTACAATTCCCGCGCGAAGCGGCATCAATCGTGAATCTGTTATCAAAACTCCCAAATCTTTCAAACGAAACTTCAGCATCAGTTTTTTTCTCAAAACTTCTGCGCTTTTAAAACTATTTTGGGGTAAAAGAATTATTTTACCATCCCCATTTGACTCGTCAATGCCGGCATTTGCCATAACCATACCATCTTTAATAACAAGCCAAACATGTTTAGTTTCGAGGGCAAAATCACTCTCTTCTTTTATGAGCGCGATTTTATGCTTTTTATTTTTATACTCCGCAGTCCTGCCTTCAAAAAGCGCAACGATTTTAGAAGTTACAACCAACACAGATTTTTCCGAAATTTTTTTTACGTATTTTAAAATAAATGAG
>MFTJ01000021.1:0-8671 GCA_001786805.1 Candidatus Nomurabacteria bacterium RIFCSPHIGHO2_01_FULL_39_10
AAATTTCAGCGAGCTGGCGTTCCGTAATAAGGGTTGCCGCAATTGTGCTTGCGCTTACAGAGTCTCCCTTCTTAATGTTTACGGCGGCAATTGTTCCGGAAAACGGCGCGCGGATAAAATAATCAGCCAATTGTTCCTTTGCATCATTGAGCGTGTTTCCTTTTTGTTTCAGGGATAATTCCGCGGATTGTATGTCTAAATTAGAATTAGGAAAAGCGTCCTTATAACTTTTTATGCTCATTGTCGTTGTCTGAAGATTAAGCAGAAAAGTGTTAGTTTTGGATGTATAACTATTTAAAGTTGTCTTATGCGCGATTATTAGCGAAGGGGTGCTGACATTATTTTTCTGCAGGGAACTGTCCACGAAATCAATATAATTGTTGGCGTTTTTTGTTACATCGGAAATTAGCTTGGTACTCTCATAAGTTTGAGAGATGAGTTTTTCAATGGTCGCATTATCTGAAATTCTAGAAACTTTTTTGTAGCTGTCGAGGCTTGCGTCGTAGGAATTTTTTGCCTTGTCAAAAGAATCCACCAAGTTCTGCTTCAAGACCAATATTTCATCATGATTATCGCCTGTAACTTGTCCCTCGTACCAGTCTATATTCCACTGTTGCTGAGTGCCGACGCTGCTTTTGAAAAACATGTCATTCAGCCCCGCCATAATTCCCGGCAGGTCAAGAAATACATTTGAGATGTTATTAAAACCGTCATCATAAGCTTTTGCCAGGTCGGCATTCAGATTTTCACTTGAATCTTGAAGTTTTAACTTACCTAAAGAAATTTCCGCGGACTCCAAATTTATTTCTGCGTCGCGAACCGCCTTTTTTGCATTTTTGTCGTCAAGCTGAGCAATCAGTCCGCCGGTTCCTATTTTTTGTCCGTCTTTTACCGCTATATATACGACATCTCCGGAAGCTTTGGCTTTGACATCAATTTGGTTGAAGCTTCCGACTTGGCCACTGCCCGAAATGGAAGACACAATCACCCCCTTTGATATTTTGGCTGTTATATAACGGGGGGTTCCGGCGGTATTTGTAATTTTTTTGTATCCCCAGTATCCGGCGCCCAAAACGGCAATCAGCACAATGACGCTAATTACCTTATAGGCAATAATATATAACTTTATTTTTTTAATAACCTTTCCCATTATGCTAATATAGCACAGATTTTTATACGTGTTCTGACGCGCTTTCAGATCTCCTTTCGAATAATTTGCGATAAGCGTGCTTCGTCATAATCAGGAGAATAAGCGCAAGAATAACCAAAATTACCCACCCGAAAAGATTTTTCGGCAGGAAAGAGCCCGCTCCAATGACATTTGCGACAAGAGAGAATGCTGAAGGTTCTATTGTGCTTGTGTTGGTGACGGCAGAGTCGTCTGTATTTTTTACAGTGACGGCACTGGACGTCGCATTATTTGTGGTAAAACTTAAAGTAACGCCGTTCATTTTTGAAGTTCCGTTTTGCATGACAGCGCGGAAGTAGTAAGTTGTTTTCGGCGCAAGTCCGCTGATCGTGTTTATGTGTTTGGCGGAAGATAAAGAGCCTAGAGAAATCGCGGGAGTTATATAGTCCAAGTTCGGACTTGTTCCCCATTCAAACCAAGTGGTTGAATTATCCGGAATGCTCATTAAAAGAGAATTCAGCTTAGCGCTTCTGCTTGATACTGCTGTCGCGGGGTTCGTGTTTATTGCGGGAGCTACAGAAAATACATTACTATTTTCTGCGTTTACTACAGCCGGGAAATTAGTTCTGAACGAATTAGCGCTTCCATAAATAACTCCCTGCGGGTTTTGAACTACAGCGCGGAAATAATATATGGTGTTAGGGCTAAGATTTGAGACAGTAGAATTAAAATTGGCGTATCCGGAATTAGAATTGATATGCGCCGTAGCATATTCAAAGTTTGTGTTTCTTCCGTATTGGAACCAAGTTTCTAAGTTGTAAGTGCTGTACAAATTGTTTCCATTTACCAAACCGCTTAAAATAGCGCTGGAACCTGTTATGTTTGTTGCGTTCCCTGTCGTGATATTTACCGGAGTGTAATTATAAACATTACCGTTATAATTGTAATATTGCGCATGGGTAGGAACAGGCGAAAAGACAAATAAAGCAACTGCCAAAAGGATTATTCTTATTAATTTTATTATTTCATTTAACATCTCTTAATTATAGCACTTTATGACATAAAAGTCAACATGTGTGTTTATTGTACCAAGCTCGAACCTTTTTCCAAAACAAATGATGTGCCACGCGCGGAGCGCGTGGTGGTTTGAAACTGAATCATACGCTCCACAACGAATTCCGTCACAGCCCAGTATCCGCTCCAGAACACGCCGTGAGAGCGTGTTTCTCCGCTGTGTCCGCCTCTCGCCTCGCCCCCGACCCCATGCAAGTTTGTTTGGCGCGGATTGCATTTGGATTCGGTATGGCGGTGGCGAGTCTCGGGCAACTAGAAAAAATACTTATAAAATGATAAAATTTGATCATGAAAAGGTTTGCTTTTATTTATGTGCAAAATACAGAAACAACAACACTGAAAGTGTTGTTGTTTGCTCTTGATCACGAAAAATTATTTATCATATCTAAAAGATAAATGGAAATGTGAAAAAATATTTTTCTATCCGGGCATACAACACGGTAACGATGCTCGTGGAGAATTGTTTACAAAACTCACAGAACTTGGTGCGGTTGTCCGACCAAAATATTTTTTCACATACAAAAATGAAGACAAAATTGCTACTACAAATTGTCCAAAATGCAATACTGAAATTACACAGAGAATAGAAATGGGTTACTCATGGAAATGTAACTGTGATGTTGAACTTGGGGTAATACAAATGGCACAATGAGAAGGATGGCTTGAAAAATATATTTGGTAATTTTTGTAAACATATAATAACATGCGTGAACAAACATAAACCACAATAAGAGCCGAGGTTGTGCCAAATCCTTTACCCCAAAAAATAGTTTTTGCGAAACCGAGTCCATTTTTGAAAGCTCTGTGCTTCGCACAGAGGCGTGCGTAGCACGCGCGAGGGGACGCTAGTCATTACCGATTTTGAAAATAGGTTCTAACTTGGTATAGTAAAGACACCAGGTCCTCGTAGTTCAATGGATAGAACAGAAGGTTTCTAACCTTCTAATGTAGGTTCGATTCCTACCGGGGACACAAGACTAGAAAAAACAAAGCAGTTTGTTTTTTCTAGTCTTGTGTCGACCGTAGCGATATTTTGCGAACACGCAAAACCGCGAGGGGCGGGCTGCGAAAATTTCGAGCGACGGTGAGAAATTATTTGTAGCCACATTTATGCGAATAAAAGTTTTATACGAAGATTCTAATATTTTAGCCATAGAAAAACCTTCGGGTATTTCGGTGCATGGTGATGGTCGGTCAAAAGAGAAGACGATTACAGACTGGGTGATCAAAAACTATCCAAAAATGAAAAATGTTGGGGAGCCAATGGGAGAAATTTTGCGTCCGGGGATTGTTCACAGATTGGACAGAGAAACTTCCGGAGTCTTGCTTTTAGCTAAAAATCAAAAAGCTTTTGAATTTTTAAAAAAGCAATTTATAGACAGAGAAATTAAAAAAATTTATCACGCGATAGTTTCCAGTTCCGTAAAAAATGACCGTGGAATTATAAACAAGCCGATAGGTCGAAGTCCGAGAGATTTTAGAAGATATTTAGCGGGCAGGGGGGCTAGAGGGGAATTGCGAGAAGCTATTACGGAATATAAAGTCTTAAAGCGTTTTGAAATTTCAAAAAATAAATTCACATATTTAGAAATAAAACCTAAAACTGGAAGAACTCATCAAATTCGCGTGCATATGAAATTTTTTAATCATCCGGTTGTCTGTGACTCGCTTTATAATCCGGACGGAATTTGCCCGAAAAATATTTCTCGCATGGCTCTGCATGCCAAGAGCATAAAATTTAAAAATTTAAGTGGTAAAATTATAAAAGTGGAATCAAAATTGCCAAACTTTTTTCCCAGTTATACCAAATGACACAAACTTTGCCATGGCAGAAAATGTATCATGTGAAAATTATGAAAAACGAAACAAAAAATTGTCAGAATTGTAAAGGCGATTTTACCATTGAGCCGGATGATTTTTCTTTTTATGAAAAAATGAAAGTTCCGCCGCCCTCATGGTGTCCGGAATGCCGGATGACTCGACGACTTTCTTGTGCCAATAGTTGGTCTCTCTTTTGGCGCAATTGCAATAAATGCGAAAAAAGAATGCTCTCAATGTTTCCTCTCCAAAAGGATCTGACAGTTTATTGCCAGCAGTGTTGGTGGGCGGATGATTGGGATGGAACAGAATATGCTATGGAGTATGATGTAAGTCGTTCATTTTTTGCGCAACTTAAAGAGCTGGCAAAGAAAACTCCATATACGACACTTGAAACCAGCTATTCGACGTTAAAAAATTGTGAATACTCAAACTCAATCGCCTATTCAAAAAATTGTTTCATGACCATCTGGGCAGACTTTTGTGAAAATGTATATTATTCTTCCATCTTAAACGGACTCAAATGGAGTTCTGACTGTTTGCGAGGCTGGGAGTCTGAGTTGTGTCACGAATCCACAGGTTTTATCCGAAGTTACCGAGCTTTTTTCTCTGAGGATTTTGATGATTGTGTGGACATATGGTTTTGCAGAAATTGCTACAACTGCACTAATTGTATTGGTTGTGTAAATTTGCGTGGCGAATCAAATTGTATTTTTAATGTGAAATATTCCAAAGAAGAATATGCAAAAAAACTTAAAGAATTAGATTTTAGCTCTTGGGATAATATTCAAAAATTTGAAAAAGAAGCTCGCGAATTTTGGCTGACGAAGCCTTTTCGAGAATATAACGGAAACTCTTTCAATCTAAATGTAACCGGCGAACATGTGTATAAATCTAAAAATTCCAAAGAGTGCTACATCTTAAACGGCGCGGAAAATTGCAAGTGGTGCCAGCTCATTACTGTCGACGGCTCCAGAGACTGCATGGATTACACAGGTTGGGGGAATAAAGCCGAGCTTTTGTATGAGTGTCTGCAAGTGGGAGACGGAGCGAGCAGGTGCAAGTTTGCTTCGCATTGCTTTCCTGATGCCTTAAATACTGAATATTGTCACTGGGCGGTTTCCAGCAAAAATAATTTTGGCTGCGTGAATTTAAAAAGAAAAAGTCATTGTATTTTAAATAAGCAGTATTCTAAAGAAGAATATGAAAAACTGAAAGAAAAAATAATTGCGGATATGAAAAACAATCCGTATGTAGACGAGCAAGGGAGGGCATGGAGTTACGGAGAATTTTTTTCTCCCGGATTCGGGAACTTTGCCTATAATAATTCTAATGCCAACAAATTTATTCCAAAAACAAAAGAAGAAGCGACAAGCTTGGGTTATTCTTGGAATGACGCGGTGAATCCGAGCGCGGAATGTCCGATGAAATCCGGAGCATTGCCTCAGACGATAGCCGAAACCGAAGAAACTATTTTGCAAGAAATTATAGAATGTATGTCCTGCAAACGGAGCTATAAAATTGTTCAGGGCGAACTTGACCTGCTCTGCAAAATGAATTTGCCGGTTCCGCATGAGTGCCCGAAATGCAGGGAGAACAGAAGATTTGCCCGCATGAACGCTCCGGGCATGCATCATAGAACTTGCGCTAAGTGCGAAAAAGAAATTTATACGCCGTATGCGCCGGAAAGGCAGGAAATAGTTTATTGTGTAAAATGTTATCAGGGTGAATTTTTGTAAGTGAACAACTTTGTTGTAATATGTTGATATTTATGTATAATAAATACATATTATAAATATCATTTAAAACTATGAAATCAATCACTTTCACAAACAACTTATCTTCTGAACTAATGAACTGGATGGAAACATATTCTGCTCGTCATAAATTAACTAGGAGGGCAATAATAGAGAAAGCCTTAAATGACTTGAGAAAATCTGCGCGACAAAAAGAGTATGCCTCCTCTTTCAAGAGAGCATCTTTAGATAGAGAAATAAAAAATATGACCGAAGACGGCATGGGAGATTATTTCAAACAGCTTATAAATCTTGAGAAATAAATATGCTGCAAAAAGATATTTATTGGGCTAACCTTAATCCCACAAAAGGCAAAGAGCAAAAAGGCAAGCGTCCTGTAGTTATTATTTCTGGCAACACAATGAATAGAAATCTAGGCGTTTTTATTATTTGTCCAATTTCCAGTAAAATTAAAAATTATGCTGGGTGCGTTAAATTGGAGAAAAACAAGACGAATAATCTAACCGAAAATTCCGAAATTATAACTTTCCAAATCCGCACAATAGCAAAAGAAAGAATGATTAAAAAAATTGGAGAAATCACAGAAGAACAGCTAAAAGAAATTTTCTATTCTCTTAATGAGGTTTTGTATTATTGATTTT
Source organism: Candidatus Nomurabacteria bacterium RIFCSPHIGHO2_01_FULL_39_10 (assembly GCA_001786805.1). Classification (GTDB taxonomy): domain Bacteria; phylum Patescibacteriota; class Minisyncoccia; order Phycocordibacterales; family UBA9973; genus UBA9973. The sequence goes on from MFTJ01000021.1 coordinate 6,420, forward strand.
TTCTCGTTTGCCTTTGAAAATTTTTTATGCTAAAGTGTTTCCACTTATGAAGACGAACATTAAATTCAGTCCGGTGGATATTGAAGCCCGAAAAAAGCTTGATTTCAAGGCGGGGGATACCATAAATGTCTGGGCTAAAATTTTGGAAGAAAAAACCGAGAAAAAGGGCGACAAAAAAGCCAAAAAAGAGGACAAAAAAGCTGAAGCTAAATACAGACTGCAGGCTTTTGAAGGCATAGTTCTTGCCCGAAAACATGGCACAGAAATGGGCGCCACTTTCACAGTTCGCAAAGTCGCTTCCGGTGTGGGAGTGGAAAGAATTTTCCCGCTTTATTCTCCGATGGTTGATAAAATAGAAATAACCAAAAGATCTCGCGCTTGCAGGTCCAAGCTTTACTATATCCGCGAAAAAGCGGTCAAAGACGTTCGCAAAAAAATGCGGTCTGTCACTAGTCAGGAGGAAGGAGAAGAGGTGGAAACTCCAGTAGAAGAAGTGAAGGCTAAGTAATTTTTGTTGCTCTTGACAAAATAATGCTCGGGTGATGTAATTGGTAAACATGTATGCTTGAGGTGCATATGGCGCAAGCCGTGGGAGTTCAAGTCTCCCCCCGAGCACCAGTAGGGAAATTATGTTATAGTTATAATATGGAAAAAGCAATTAAATTTTTTGGCATACTTTCTCTAGTACTTTTAGTGCTTGTTGGAATTGCAGGAACATCGGATTATTGGGAAAGCATTATTCCATTTCGTGAAGGGGGACTAGTCTGGTCTTTAGTGTATTTCTTTAGTACCATCGGAGCCGGAGTTTTAATTATTTGTTTTTTAATTCTCTTAATATTTGTTTGCTTGGATAAAAAACATAAAAAAATTCAACAGAAATAATTACTTAATCGCGCTCTCTTTGCGCAAAAGTTTTTCTTTGTTTTTTATTCCGCGATTGTAGTTGTCAAAACTTCCGTCTGATTTTATTACCCTGTGGCAGGAGATTTTAGGATCAAAATTTTTCGCCATGATACTGCCGACAGCACGAACCGACTTAGGTCGGCTCGTGCGCCTTGCCACTTCTTTGTATGCCATAATTTTTCCTCTAGGAATATTTTTCACTATATTTAAAACTTTTTCTCTTAAACTAAGCATTTTTAATATTTAAAATCTAGTAATTCCTTAACGGTTTTTTCAAACTTTAACAAATCTTCAATTCCAGCATTTTCCCATGTTTCCATTTCTGATTTTAGATTAACCCTATCCTTAATCCGCTTCATATAATATAAAATAGCGTTTAAAGCAAAATCATTGGTGGAAACGCCTAAACCAGCAGAAATTTCCTGCATTTATTTTTTAATTTTTTGAGGTATTGCGACTGTAGTCATGTATAAAATATAGCATAATTTAAACATACGATGCAAATTTCTGTTATTATATAGTAGTGACTCTCGAAGAAAATTTTAAACTCGTCGTTTCCACTCTTTGGAGGCAAATATCTTCTTTGTTTTTTCTTTTGCTGATTATTTCGGCTATTGCGTCTTTCTTTTTGGGCGAAAAAATGGACGGAATTATTATTTCTGTCATTTTACTCATAAATACCGCTCTCGGATTTTTTCAGGAATTCAAAGCTTCCAAGGCTTCGGAGAAATTAATGCATTTGGTGAAAAATAAAGTCTATGTCTTGCGCGAGGGTATGCTCGCGCAGATTTTGGCGGAAGATATTGTGCTGAACGATATTGTGCATCTAGTTGCCGGTTCTATCGCGCCTGTGGATATTGAAGTTATAGAATCGCAAGACGCTTCAATTGATGATTCTATGCGGACGGGAGAAACCTTGCCGAAAAAAATCGAGATGGGCAGGGAAGTTTTTGCCGGAGCAATAGTTTCAAGCGGAAAAATTATCGGCCGGGCGCTCAATACGCAGATGCAGTCTTCTCTTTCGCAGTATCGCTCTAAGCTCGAATCCGTGAAAAAGTGGAGCAGTTTCTCAGTTTTTACGGAGAGGATTATAAAATATATTTTTGTTATATCTCTGCTTTCTCTTCTCATCGCGATGGTGTTTTTGGTTTTCGTGATGCACAAATATGAGTTCACGCACTTCTTGATTTTTGCTATTGCGATGCTGGTCGGAGTGGTGCCGGAAATATTGCCGCTCATTAGCACGATTATTTTAACTCGCGAGTCGCTTTTTCTTGCCAAAGATAAAGTCATCGTCAAAAGGCTTTCTTCTTTGCAGGGGCTCGGCGCGGTGCAGTTTTTACTAACGG
>MFTJ01000021.1:8867-9360 GCA_001786805.1 Candidatus Nomurabacteria bacterium RIFCSPHIGHO2_01_FULL_39_10
TTTTATTCTGTTCCAAAACGATGTCGGATACGAAATTTTTACTTTAGAAGGAGGTGAAAAAATCGCCCGCGGGCAGATCGGAAAAATTTTGGATATTTGCAAATCTTCTCAAGCTTCTATAAAAACTGCGGCTTTAGCTTATGAGACCAAAGGAATGCGGGTCATCGCGATTGCGCGAGGCATTGCGGGTGAGTGGGACTTTTCCGGCTTCGTCGCTTTTCATGACCCAATCAAATCTTCTGCTCTGCCTTCCTTTAAAATTGCTCACGAACGCGGAATCTCAATCAAGATATTAACCGGAGATTCAATGGCTGTTTCGGAGAATGTGGCGGAAGAACTCGGGCTCATCAAGCATCCGGATAATATAATTTCTCTTGACGCGGTCAAAATAGCAGACCTGTCTGACAGACAGCTAACGCGGGTAATTGTTTTTGCGAAATGTACGCCGGAGAATAAATTGGAACTTATTGACAGGTATTTAAAGTTGGGACCG
>MFTJ01000021.1:9385-17304 GCA_001786805.1 Candidatus Nomurabacteria bacterium RIFCSPHIGHO2_01_FULL_39_10
CGACATCGCTAAAGAATCCGCGGACATTATTCTTCTAGAAAAAGATTTGAGTCCTGTTTTAAAAAGCGTGTCCACCGGTCGGCGCGCTTTGCGAAACATGCTGATTTACATAATTTATACGCTCTCAGGAAATGCCGGCACTTTTTTCTCCCTTCTTTTTGCTTCCTTCTTTTATCCAGTCTTGCCGATGCTTCCAATTCAGATACTTTTGAATAACTTGCTGACAGATCTGCCTTTGATGCTCATAATTACCGACAATCCCGATGAATATTCTATGAAGCATGTCCCGCATTTTGAGCCGAAAAAATTAATGAAGCGCGTCCTCATTTTCGGTCTGATTTCCAGCCTTTTTGATTTTATTTATTTTCAAATTTATAAAGATGCCAGCGTTGCCGAATTTCAAACCGGCTGGTTCGTATTCTCTGTCTTGGCCGAACTGGCTCTGATATTTTCTATACGCTCTTCGCGCTCAATTTTCAAATCTCCCGCTCTTTCCGTTCCGCTTTTCTTGGGTATCGCCATTACCTCAATCCTGACTTTTGTTTTTGTTTTCACAGGAGTTTTGTCTCACATATTTAAATTTTCCGCGCTGTCCGCGCAAGCCGTGCTTTCTCTCTTTGGTCTTACCTTTTTGTATATCATCTCCAACGAAATCGCCAAGTTCTTCATGCGCCGAAGAAATCTTTACAACAAACCTACTGTTCCGATACAAGTTTTCAAATGATATAATGTACGCATGAAAATAGTTATACAACCATGGGCGGAGTCCGCAAGAGAGGTTATTGAAGAGTTGAATACGAGGGAAACGGGGCTTACCGAAAAAGAAGCGGCGGATCGTTTAACCAAGTACGGGAATAACACTTTTCATAATAAAGAAAAAACTAGCGTTGTAACTTTGTTTTTGAAACAGTTTTTAAGTCCGCTGATATTTTTACTTATTGGCGCGGGAGTTCTGACTTCCATACTGAATGAGTGGGTGCAAACTGTCGTCATCGCGCTCGCAGTGCTTTTAAATGTAGTGCTCGGTTTTTATCACGAGTATCACGCTGAAAATACACTTGATAAATTAAAAACATACATAAAAGACAGAGCCCGAGTTAAGAGGAGCGGCAGAGAGCAGGAGATAGACTCTCTGCTTTTGGTTCCCGGAGATATAATAAAATTAGCATACGGAGCGAGGGTTCCCGCTGACGCTCGCATACTTTCTGTAAATGATTTTAGCGCGGATGAAGCCATCTTGACCGGAGAATCTCTGCCTGTTCACAAGAATGAAGAACCCATAACCTTGACTGCGCTTGTGGCTGAACGCAAGAATATTGCCCATGCCGGGAGCTTGGTGGTGCAGGGCTATGCCACTGCGGTTGTTTATGGCACCGGCAATGAAACTGAAATTGGAAAAATCGCCAGTGTCGTATCCGCTACAACAAGAACAAAGACGCCTTTGCAAAAAGGGATTGGACACTTGGCTTGGTTTATTTTTTTTATAGTATGTCTTATCGTCACTTTGATTTTAATTCTGGGAATCACTCGCGGGGAGTCTCTTATTCCTATGCTTATTCTTTCTGTCGCGGTCGCCGTCGGGGCGGTGCCCGAAGCTCTACCCATTGCTCTGACTGTCATTTTGGCGATTGGCTCCGAGCGCATTGCAAGTAAAAAAGGGATTGTCAGAAAACTTACAGCCGCAGAGACGCTCGGTTCCACCACTCTCATCATGACGGACAAAACTGGCACTCTGACTCTGGCCGATATGCAGCTTGTCAGCGTTAACGAAGTGAATAAAATTCTAGGGAGTCATTTGCCGAAAGAAGAAGTCAAAGAATTTTCCAAAGAACAAAAAACCTTACTTGAATTGTCTCTTCTCAATGTAGATGTTTCAATTGAAAATCCGGAAGAAGAGAAAAGTAAATGGATTTTTAAAGGCAGACCTTTTGAAGTAAATATCGTCAAAGCTTGCCGTACGCGCAACATTCCGATTGACACGATCTCATCTCTCGCTTCTCACATTATTCTGCCTTTTAATTCAACCAATAAATTTTCCGTAGCCGATAAAGACGGCAGTTATGTGGTGATGGGAGCGCCGGATATTCTTCTTTCAAAATCCAAAATTTCTAAAGAAGAATATCTGCAGATTGAATCATGGATTGATGAAACCAGCAGGGAAGGAAAAAGACTCATCGGCATCGCTACGATAGAAAAAAAACATCAAAAACATTTTTCCATTGAAGACATAAGAGATATACATTTTCTGGGAATGTTTGTCTTTTATGATCCGATACGGCCTCTTGTGCCTGCCGCTATAAAAAATATAGAATCGCATGGAGTTAAAATGGTTCTAGTTACCGGAGATTTGATGGGGACTGCCGTCTCCGTGGCAAAAAGTTTGGATTGGGCAGTAGGAGAAGAAGAGGTACTCTCGGGAGGTGAAATACAGAGTCTGTCCGATGAACAACTGCTTGGCATTATTCCAAAAATAAAAATCTTTGCTCGGGTTACACCTGAAGACAAACTGAGGATTGGTCAGCTTTACCAAAAATTGGGCGAAGTGGTGGCGATGACGGGGGACGGAGTGAATGATGCTCCCTCTCTGAAAGCAATGGATATCGGCATTGCGCTTGGTTCCGGGAGCGATGTGGCAAAATCAGCTTCTGATTTGGTTCTGCTGGATGATAATTTTGAAACAATATCTCTGGCAATTGATGAAGGGCGCAGAATATTATCAAATATCAGAAAAACTTTTACTTATTTGATGTCCAACTCTTTTGACGAGGTGTTCGTTATTGGCGGAAGTCTTCTTTTTACCCTTCCACTGCCTATTACCGCGCTTCAGATTATCTGGGTAAATCTTTTTACCGGAAGTCTGCCCGCGCTGGCTTTCGCGTTTGACGAGGATATGGATAGGGAAAAAAGGAAAGGCAAAGGGACTAATCTGATATTTTCTAAAGGCGTAAAATTATTAATTTTCGGTGTTGGTATTTTAAGCTCACTTCTTCTTTTTATTCTATATTATATTTTGTTAAAAATTGGTCTTGATCTCCCGGTTGCCCGTTCTATCTTTTTCGTCTGTTTTTCTTCCTATATTCTGGCAATCGCTTTTTCTTTTAGAAGCTTAAATCATCCGCTTTTTTCATACTCAATTTTTTCCAATAAAAAACTAAACATGAGCATTATTATCGCAGTTGTGATTTTAATTTTTACAATGACTATTCCGGCGCTCCGAAATATTTTTGAACTCGCGCCTCTGCCTCTCTCTTCTCTGCCGTTTATTATTTTTTGGCTTGTTTTAAACATTCTTTTGGTAGAAGGCGCGAAATATTTTTTACGCAAGCGCGCAAAAATTTCAAAGTAGCATTTCTTTGTATTTTTTGTTAGATTATCTTATGCATGGTGCCTATGGTGTAATAGCAGCACTAGAACTTGTGGAGTTCTAAGATTCGGAGCGTAACCGAATAGGCACCCAATTTTATGTTATGGGACAACAAAAATATTTTAGAAGTACTTAAAAAAAATGGTGTGGTGGTGATGCTCACGGACACCTTGTATGGCATCGTGGGTAGAGCGCAGAATGTTTCTACAGTTGAGCGGATTTATGCAATACGCAAAAGAAATCCGGAGAAACCCTGTATCATACTGATTGGAGACATTAGCGAACTTGAAAAATTTTCTATATTTCTTCTGAAGGAACAAAAAGAAATTCTTGAGCAGTATTGGCTCTCAGGCTCTGAACCCGTAAGCATTGTTCTTGACTGTTCTAATGAAAGATTTTCCTATCTTCATCGTGGTACAAAAACTCTGGCATTCAGATTGCCTGCGCAGACAGAATTGCAAAACTTATTAAAACAAACTGGTCCGCTCATTGCTCCCTCCGCCAATCCAGAAGGCCTGCCTCCAGCCGAAAATATTTCCGAAGCAAAAAAATATTTTGGCGATGAAGTTGATTTATATATAGACGGGGGAGAAATAAAAGGCAAGCCATCAAAAGTCATAAAATTGCATAAAGACGGGACTGTTGAAATATTAAGACCATAAGCGGAGACAGCAATAAGAAACGATCGCGCACTAATGCTGTGTTGCCAAATTCAGCATTTGCTCGCGGTCGCGAGCAAATGCTGAATCTTCAAAAAAGTTTTAATGTTGTTAAGATGAGGCTGACTTATTTTTAAAATTCAAATAATTTTCCAGGGCATTGCCGGTGAGATTCATGATTATGCCTCCTTTAAAATGCGCAGAAATTTTCACTATCTTTTCCGTTTGGTTCGGAGAAACATTGGCACTCGCAACTATAACTTTAGACGGCATTATCCTGCCTTCCGTTATCTTTAATAAAGTAATGTCCTTTCCCTTTCCATCCGAGTAATTTAATTCACCAAAGGGGTAAAACGGTTTTTTATTTTTCAAACTCTGAAAGAATCTCTTCAGCGACTCTCCATGCTGTTCTGTCAATTCTTTTTCAATATTCTGACCCGATTGTTTAAACTCCTCCATACCTTCTATTATACGCTCTTCACTTTTTAAAATCAATGCCTTACGACGTCTTGCCGATTGCGGAGCGGAGAGAGTTTTTGTATAGTTGGCGTATGGAGATTCGGAAAGACCACAATCTGTCTAAGTTAAATACTTTCGGCGTTTCCGCAAATGCCAAGTTTTTTGTTAAAATTGCGAATGAGGCTGACTTAGGAAAGCTTTTCAACGCTCCTGAATTTAAGAAGAATAAAAAGCTATTTTTGGGCGGGGGGAGCAATGTTTTATTTACCAAAGATTTTGACGGTTTGGTTATTTTGAATAAATTAAAAGGAATAGAAGTTTTGAGCGAAGATTCAGAAAGCGTCATAATCAGGTGCATGGGCGGAGAGATTTGGCATGACCTTGTGGTTTTTACGGTAGAGCGCGGACTTTGGGGGATTGAAAATTTGGCGCTTATTCCGGGGACAGTCGGCGCGGCGCCGATGCAGAATATCGGCGCATACGGAGCAGACTTAAAAAATACGCTCCTAAATGTTGAAGCTTTTGAAATCAGCACCGGACAAAAGAAAATTTTTACTAAAGAAGAATGCGAACTCGGATACCGCGACAGTATTTTCAAAAACAAATTAAAAGATAGATATTTTATTTTCGCCATAACTTTAAAGTTAAGCAAAAAAGAAAAAAAGAATTTAACTTACAAAGTTTTACAGGAACATTTGGAGAAAAATAAGATAAAAGTTAAAAATTCAAAGCACATCAGCGACGCGGTGGTGGATATAAGGAGGAGCAAGCTTCCGGACCCGAAAGTGATAGGCAATGCCGGCAGTTTTTTCAAAAATGTTTTCGTGAAGCCGGCAGAACTGAAAAAATTACAGGAAACTTATCCTGACATTCCGTATTTTGAAGAGGATGAAATTATAAAAATTCCCACCGGCTGGCTGATTGAACAAGCGGGATGGAAAGGTAAAAAAGCGGGTAATGTCGGCGTGCATGAAAAGCAAGCTTTGGTTCTGGTAAATCATGGTGGAGCCAAGGGAGAAGAAATATTGATTTTAGCCAATAAAATTATTGCTGACGTAAAAGAAAAATTTGGGCTGGAACTTATGCCGGAAGTGAATTTGATTTGAAAGTAAGCAGGGTATATAATTAAGTTATTAAAAATAAAAAACAATTCATATAAAAATATATGGAAATACCAGCTCAATATATAAAGAATTTATACAAAACATTGCTTGTTTTTTTAGTGGTTCTTTCTTTATTTTTTGCCGTAAAGTTTTTGGCTGAATTGAAATCTTACGGCAGAATGGGCAACAGTGAGACTAATACCATTACTTTGTCGGGACATGGAGAAGTGACTGCCGTGCCGGACATCGCGAATGTTTATTTTACAATTCGTAAAACTGCAAAGACAGGCAAAGAAGCTCAGACCAGTGTTGCGGTTATTGAAAAAAAAGCCCTAGATTTTCTAGAGACGAAAGGCGTGGATGAGAAAGATATAAAAACTGAGAATGCGTCTGTTTATCCAAAATACGATTATGTACGAAAATTATGTCCACAAACCGAAATAGGAGGCGTTGTCTCTCCCGCTTATGACTGTGGCGGTAAACAAGTGCTTTCCGGTTACGAGGCGAGCGAGAGCATTACCGTAAAAATTCGCAACACGGATGATGCCGGAACCATCATGCAGGGATTGGGTACCACGGGTGTTTCTAATTTAAGCGGTCCAAATTTTTCTATTGATGATGAAGACGCTCTAAAAGCAGAGGCGAGAAAAAAAGCCATTGACAACGCAAAAGAAAAAGCAAAAGTTTTAGCTGAAGATTTAGGGGTGAGTTTGGGCAGGATTGCAGATTTCAGCGAAGAGGGAAATTATTATCCTATCATGTATGGCAAGACCGCAATGATGGATTCTGCCGTCAGTTCCGTTCTTGCCCCGGCTGAGCTTCCAAAAGGCGAGAACACAATTAGTTCGGATATAACGATAACTTACGAGATAAAATAAATTTGACTATTTTGTCAAAAAAGAGTAGGCTTTAAGAAGCCCTGCGAGGGGCTTTTTTAAGAGGCTAATAAATTAGCTTCTAGCTTCTAGGTTCTAGAAAAAATACTAGAAACCAGCTAGATAGAGTTAAAACTCTATCTAGAAACACATAACAACAATATCATGAAAATCACCGAATATTTAAAAGAAACAAAGACTGAATTAAAACATGTAATTTGGCCTTCTCGAAGGCAGACTCTCTACTACACTTTAATCGTTATAGTTTTGTCCGTTGTCATTGCATATTATCTAGGCTTTTTTGATTCTATTTTTGAAAAAGGCTTACATAAAATCATCGGCGGTTAAGGGCTGTCAATTAAAATACTTTTAGGATTAAATTTTATGTCAAAGCAAGAAACACAAGGAGCTAGAAACTGGTACGCTATTCATACTTATGCAGGATATGAAAATGTCGTTCTGAGAAATTTAAAACAGCGCATTGATTCCCTCGGGATGAATGACAAGATTTTCAATGTCATCGTGCCGATTGAGAAGAAAATAAAAATAAAGGGAGGCAAGAGGGTAGAGGTGGAAGAAAAAATTTATCCAGGGTATGTCTTGGTGGATATGATTGTGACGGATGATTCTTGGTATGTGGTTCGCAATACTCCGCGGGTGACTGGTTTCGTGGGCGCAGGAGTGAACCCGGTCCCTCTTAAGGCTGATGAAGTTGCTTATCTTTTCAAAAAAATGGATGCTGGCACAGCCAAGCACAATATAGATATGGTTATTGGCGAGAGTATTTTGATTACCGATGGTCCGTTTAAAGATTTGGAGGGGAAAATAAATTCCGTTGACGAAGAACGGGGTAAGGTAAAAGTGCTTGTTTCCATGTTCGGCCGTGAAACTCCGGTGGAACTTGATTTCTTGCAAGTTAAGAAAATTTAATATAATCTATCCAAATGGCAAAAAAAGTTACTAAAAAAATAAAAGTTCAAATTCAGGCCGGGAAGGCAACTCCCGCGCCTCCGCTCGGTCCGGCGCTTGGTCAGGCAGGCATAAATATAGGAGACTTTGTGACCAAATTTAACGCCGCAACTCAAAAAATGGCAGGGGATAAAGTCGGTGTTTCTATTACAGTCTACGAAGACCGAACATATGATTTCGTTGTGAAAACTCCGCCCGCTTCAGATCTTATCCTCAAAGTCGCTGGAATCCAAAAAGGTTCCGGTAAAAATGTTGCCACGAAAGCCGGAAAAATAACCCGCGCGCAAGCCCTGGAAATAGCTAAAAAGAAAATGCAGGACTTAAATTCTAAAGATGATGAAGGCGCGATTAGAATAATTGCCGGCTCTGCGAGGTCTATGGGTATAGAGATTAAATAGTTTAAAGTTATAAAGTAGAAAGTTTATCAAGTTAATCAAGAAAAAAATGAAAAAATATTTTACAAAGAAAAATGTTTTGTTTGTAATAGTTT
>MFTJ01000022.1 GCA_001786805.1 Candidatus Nomurabacteria bacterium RIFCSPHIGHO2_01_FULL_39_10
CAAACCAGAACTTGCTCGCGAAAGAATCATCCAACGCGGCCGCCCCGAAGAAGTTGACGCCTGGAAACTCGAATCCGAATTAAAGCCACTTGCCAAATTATACTCCCAATTCCCCTCTCTTGTCAAAAATTACGGCCTGCATCAGGGTCCAATTCTCATCTTTGACGTTGATCGCATTGATATAACCAACCGCGCCCATCAGGGATTTATGTATGAACAAATATTGCAAGCATTGAAATAATCACCAATATTGCATGGGCTTTTGGAGCAGGAAAAAGAATAAACTTATCTTTTTCTCCAGAAAAGTTTATAATAAGCTCTCTAAAAAAATAAATATGGAACCAATAACAGAATACTTCTTATCTCCAAACGAAATGCAAAGATATGCAAGACACGGTATCGTATCTATCCCTTTTGATATTCATAACCATCCTGACGCAATTGCCATTAATCTAAAGCACCTCAAAGAAACACTTGATTCAAAGTATGCTACCCCGAAATATGTATGGTTTACTCATCGCGAACTAAAAATCGCCACATCCAAAAATAGTCCAGGTCACAATGCTACTTTTTTAGATAAAACAAAATCACTTGATACTATAGTTGTAGCCGCAAATAAATACCTGCCCAGATCCTATCCTGCATATATGGATATTATTGATCCTCCACCTCTCTGTAGATTTGATTATTTAAAAGAAAATGGTGCCATTCTATTCCCCAGTGATTGGCAGGGCTGGCAAGTAGATATCGCCGTTCTTCCAGTATATGAATTGATTTCCCTAACAAAAGAGCAATCTCCTAAACAAATATAACTTCTTTCTTTTTTTCATCTGGATCATAAAGAAACAAGATTACACGCTTAAAAACAATACGTAATCTTTAAAAACACACCCTAGTTTTAGCCTTTTATTGGCCCTGTAGCATAGCCTGGTAGTGCGCACGACTGATATGCTTTAGAAAGTACCTAAAGAATAGATATCGTGAGGTCCCGTGTTCAAATATTGACGCTCAGAGTGGTAATGCTTCGAACGTCAGTGAGAAAGTCACGGCGGGGCCATTTTTTATATTAGAGGATAATGGATGATTGGAGAGTAATAAAACATGCCACGAACATTAGACACTGTAATTGATAATAGTACAAAAAATCCATTTGATGCAAACTATCAGCATGGCACTATCCATCCTCAATACTCTTCTCCGAAGAATACCAGCATAATTCCTTTATTCCCTGAAGAAGAAACTTATTTTAGACAAAAAGGCTTTGCCGTCATATACACTGATGATATCCCTAATATCGACACCCTTCCTCAAAAGTCAGTCACCTATCCTTTTATACTTATGAGCCAAAAAAGTGATTATCTCGCAAAAGGAAATCTCCAAATTATTCTCTCAGAAATGGGTCGGACCCTTCATGCAGGCCATTGTCATCCTTCCGTAATCGCTCTCGATCGATTGGTTAATACCATCGAACATGATATTCTCTCAAAAGCAAAATATTTTAATAACAAAGACAATCCAATTACTATTCTTCTCGAAGATGAACCCTGGCTTCCCGTTATCAGCCTACTGCATGAAAAATATGGCAACCTTAAAACCTATCGGACCGTAACTGACTAAATCACATTCAGACCACCCTAATTTTCTTCCACAACCTTTATATCCCTCTTTATTTTCCCCTTCGCTCATGCAAGCCAAATATCTTACAACAGATCAACCTCTCAGCATTGATGATATCAGTCAACAAGGTATACTGTACGACTACATTCTTCCTCATCCAACCCAGTATCAAAGCGCACTAGATATCTGGAAACAACGCCGCGGCTATCAATCCCATGACGAAGTCACACTCACCCCCCAAACACCTAATTTAACAGGCATCATCGAAACATTTTACAAAGAACATCTCCACACCGACGACGAAGCCCGCTACATCCTCTCAGGTTCTGGCATATTCGACGTCAGATCAAAACAAGACGAATGGATGCGCATAAGCGTCCAAGCCGGCGATTTAATCATCGTTCCCGCCAATACCTACCACCGCTTCAAATTAACAGAAGAAAAATCAATCACAGCCGTTCGCCTCTTCAAAGACAACCCCTCTTGGGTGCCAGTCTATCGTCCACAAGCTATCAATCAAGAATAAGAATTATTTTCAATTCATTTCTCAACCAACTTTCACTCGTCGTGTTGGGTGCTCATAGATTAGTCCATAATCACTTGTTAGGCGGTTATTCTTTTCAAAAAAAGAATGGCTCAAATTTCCATCCACAAATCGAATTTCTGTATAATCATACAGGTTAGATAATATGTTATTATAGACGTTAGGAAACTTAGTTACCGGAAAAAGCGCTCGTAAGAACTCTGGATACTTTGTTGGATTCTGTGCTATATACTCTTCAATTGAAGATACAATATTTGTTGTCGTAAAAATAGTAACTTGTGATTGCCAAGCTCCTCTTCCAGATGGATCTGGACAACAGACTGGAACAGAAAGCACCAACAAATGTGCTGGTTCATTGCAATCAGTATTCACATACTCAGAGAGTAATTGCTTTTTTTCCTGTGTAATCGTCTTTATTGGTTGCAATTCAACTTTTTTTGTCAGACCAATCCATCCCAAAGGTCCTTTTCGAGGTACTTCTAAAATATAATCCATGCTAGGAAAGCTCATTTTTGCTTTCTTAAGATCAGATTTATCATATACTACTCTTGTTTTTGTCTCTGATGGAAAAGGATAATTAACTACACCTACATAATGTGGTTTTGTATGCGGTACAATATAATCAAAAATCTCAAACCCTGTTCGAGTCTTTAGAGGATGGCCATCCCAGTTAAAGAGATTAGTTGGTAGCTGTCTCATCCCCTGTGATGCGCGAAAATAGTTATCATCTCTATCTTTAATTTTATAATCATTTAAATCATCTCTTCCTGTTGCCCAATGAAATAGATTAAATCCCGCCGTGCGGTTAATCTGTTCAATCAGCGTAGTCAAATCAGTTTGTAGCATTTTAACTACAAAAGAGTAGTTATTTATAAACATTTCGTTGCAAAAATCAATATCCTATTTATCTAACACACAAAACTAATTCTCCACCCACTCCGTCTTCAATTGCTTAAGTGACGTCAACGTCTTTGTGCGCACAATTCCTCGCCGCGTAATCACCCGACGTAAAAAAGTATAAAATGCATCCTGGTCTTTTGTTCTCACTTTGATAATTAATTCCCAATCACCCGTGCAAATATCCACACTCTCAATTTCCGAATGTTTTGCGAGATCCTTACCTACTGTTTCTGGATCCCCATATTCATCTGCTGATAGATTAAGCAGTAGAACCGCACAAAAACCTTCTCCTATCTTTTTGTAATCAAACACTGCTTTATACGTAATAATCTCTTGTTCCTCTTCCATACGTTTAATATTGTAATGAATCGTCGTCGCCGGTTCTTTTATTTTCTGCGCCAATCTCGCAATCTGCGGCGTACAATAGCCTATGTGAAGTAAAGGCAATAGTTTTGATTTAATATCTTTCATATTTTTGAATATTATTCAACTATTTATAAATTTTATGCCTAAAAATTGAATAATCTACAAGAAGATATATTAAGCTCTTTCCGCAAAACACAACTCACTTAATTTAACCAAATAACATAACAGGTGAAACACTATGGATGGAAGTACATTAGAACTAACCGTAAATAAAACAAACAATCCCCTCTGGAAAGAGAACCAACGCAAACACGCTTTTACCCCTCCCGGAATCATCATTGACGATGCGTTTGTCGATACCGTCGTACATTCTATCTATGCTGCAACAGAAACATCAACGAAAGTAATTGACTATTTACGCCAGCATGAATCCGATCCTCAAGACTGGTTTCTTTCAGCCGATACATCAGATAAAAGAAAACTACGCATCCAATATCTTCCCGCCTTGCGCTATTAATATTTTCTTTCGTACACCATGTCCTCTGCAACCTTAATCCAACCCCTGCACACCCTCCCCATTCTCGACCTAGATCATCCTGGCGCACACGACCAAGAATACCGTAAACGACGTGAAATAATCACTAACGCCGCACTCGAATTCCACGCCCAACAATCCCTCTCCCTACCTCTCGTTGAATACACCACAGAAGAACACAAAGTCTGGCAGCACGTCTACAAAAAGTTAAAACATTTACACGACAAACACGCCTCTTCCCTCTACAACCAAGGCCGCACCCTCCTCAACCTCCCTCAAAACCACATCCCTCAATTAGCTCACCTCAGTGAGCAACTCCAACAACTCAGCAATTTTCATCTCGAACCCATCCACGGTCTCGTCGACGCCCGTATCTTCCTCAGTAAATTAGCAAATAACACTATGCTCTGCACTCAATACATCCGCCACCCCTCTAAACCAGAATTCACCCCCGAACCCGATATCATCCACGAAGTCTTGGGTCACGTTCCTCTATTCACCAATCCGCAACTCAACAAAATCTCCCAATTAATCGGCAAAGCCGCAATCTCCGCAACAAAATCCCAACTCCTCTCCCTCACCAGATTATACTGGTACACCATCGAATACGGATTAATAAAAGAACATAACCAAATTAAAGCCCTAGGTGCCGGACTATTAGGCGGCATTCATGATTTACAAAACGCCTTCAGTGGCCACGCCATTCATAAACCATTCAACATGCAAGAAATAATTAATACAGACTTCAACTACTCATTTGAACAACCACATTTCTTTGTCATCCCTTCACTTGACAATCTTCAAACAGAAACAGAACAATTGATTAAAAGTTTTTAAAAAATTCTCTTCCACTAAAAAACATCCCTCTCCTCACTTTCTCAAAAACATCTCCAAAATCTCTCTGGGCGTCTTCACATGATACGTCGGCTGCGCGCAATATTTCTCCCGCTCCCCGTTATGTACTAAAATAGTTTTCATCCCTAAAGAATTACCCGCAATAATATCATCTACTTGTTTATCACCCACATACACCGCTCGATGCGCATGTACTCCCAATCGTTCTAACGCCGTAACAATCGGTTGCGGATGCGGCTTCACTTCCTTGCAATCATCCCGGTTAACCACCACCTGAAAATACTTCCTAATTCCATGCCTCTCTAATAGACGTGGCAGCGAGTTTGAACCGCGCGTCGTCACAAGTCCAATTTTATATTCTTGCGTATGCAAATAATGTAATAATTCTTCTGCTCCATCAGCTAAATAAAATCGATCATCAAACGTTCCTGACACTTTTTTATTAACTAAATCAAAATCCTCTTCTGTAATTTTTCTCTCCCCTTTTTTATTAAACTCATTAACCATCATCCTACGCATCTCTTTGTAATCACTTCTATTTCCAAAACATTCAATCTCTGCAAGAGTATAACTCATCACCATCTGTTCTGATATCGCATTCAATCGCGCATGCAATTCTTCTTTATCTCCCTGTTGCAACGTATTATCAAAATCAAATAACACTCCCTCTATTCTTAATAAATCATGTAAAATTCCTCTCCTAACCCCTCCTCGAACAGAACGATAATGAGCAACACTCTCCTGCGCAATTGCTGCCGCTCGTCCTGTATATACTTCTGGCGTAAGTTTCAACAATTGTTCTCTTTCTACAGAATCAGGCAGCACCTCTTTAATTATCTGCACTAACCCCTCTTTATCCAATTTTTTTCCACGCGTCAACATCTTAATCTTTGTGTACACATCCGCAACACCTAATAACCTCCCGGCAATCTGCACCGCTTCACTTAACACTTCCGGCGTCGTTTGTAATTCTCGCCGCGCCGCTTCTTCATTAACCCGCAGCGTCTGTAACCCCTCTGCAATATATGAAAATCCAACCACACTTCCCGCAATTATTTCTCCATACATTCTCTCCCATGGATGATCCGTTAAATCACGTTCAAACGCACTCATCAACAATCCATCTCGCATACCACCAATCAATGTATTTGTTATTTCAAAATATCCCTGCCCCACTTCAAAAAACCATGGATTAATTTTATGCGGCATAACAGAAGAACCCACATGAGAACTCTTCCCCTCCTGATATAACCATCCAAGCATCACATTCTGGCGAATATTATCACACAAATCTGCGCCAAACGTATTGAGTATCGCCATTTCATTAAATAACCGCACAATCCGCTGATGTGAGATACGCTGATTCTCAATTCCTGCATACTCAAAACCAAACCTCTCAACAAACTTTTGCGCATAACTATCGATATCAAACTCTCCTGCAATTGCCGTCATCGCATTATGATTTCCCACAGGACCAGAAAACTTCGCATTGAGTCGTATCTGTTCAAGTGCAGTTAAACTATCCACCATTTTATCTAACGTATAGCCAAATCTTTTCCCAATAGTTGTCGGTGATGCATTCATCCCATGCGTTTTTCCAAGCACTGGTACCTGCGCATACTTCAGCGTCATATCTGCTAATGTATCTGTAACCTCTATTACCTTTGGCAGCCACACAGAATTGAGCGCCTCACGCAGCATCAAATTATACGCAATATTATTCACATCCTCTGACGTCATCGGAAAATGCACAAACTCATTCAACCGCCCTAACCCCTCGTGAGTCAACCGCTCACGTAAATACATCTCAACTGCTTTTACATCATGTTCCAAAGGTCCAATACCATTACGTCCAAAATGATCATACTCTGCCACAGCTCTTGCATCAAATCTCTCCGCTGTAACAATCTGCCGTAGCACTTCTCTTTCCGTAATTGAAATGTCCGGCTTGCGTGCTAAATTTGAATCGGCAAGACTAATCAACGCCTCAATTTCCACAACTGCTCTATATCGATGCAACGCCCCTTCTGATAAAATATCGTTCAACTTGTGTGTAAATAATACTTCCCGACCATCAAACGGACTAATAGAACCTAATCCCTGTAAATAGATTTGACTATCTTTCTCAATGTTTCCCTTTCCCTTGTCTTGTGCCATAATCTCAATTCCTCATATCGTACTCATAACCATAAATTCAACTGATTTCAAAGTTATCAAAGTGCATTTAACATCATCCTGATTGCATGTAACATAAGTGCGTTTAACGTCTGAGTGCGTTTAACAGCTACAATTCCTAAATTCTCCTCTCCTTCTCCCCTACCTCTCCCACAACCTCTCATATACTCTATGCCCTACTTCTGAAAAATTCTTAAAATACCCCGTATACCACTGATTCAACAAAACACCGATTCGTGCAGAATCTTCAATATCCTTCCACGTCTCAACCCCACCTGTTCGAATCACATTAAATTCCCGCATAACCCCGCCCTGTTTCACATACTCAACCGCTTTCGCACATAACTCTAATGATGACTCGCGTAACGGCCGACCACTCACCCCTCCGCCAAACGTCTGGGTAAAATAATCATACAACTTTTGTTCGCAACGCATAATTCCCGCCCGTCGCTTCTCATACTGCGTTGACGTATTCCCAAAATTCACCCCATCATACCCAAGCGAACATAATAGATCAACCAACATCGGCACCTGCTCCAACGAAGTATCAGTTGAAAACTTCACAATCACAGGAATCACTCGTTTTCGCCCATCATCACATACCCTCTCATCTAAAAAATGTCTTTTCACATACGTCAATCGCTCAACTAATCCCGTATCCTGCACGTTTCCTTCACCTGTATTTGGACAACTCTCATTTATTTCCAAAAAATCAACATTCGCATTCTCATACAACCTCATGCTACTCACTAAGTATTTCAACTTTTCTTCACCAGAAAAATTTGGCGAACCCATCACACTCCATCCAATCGGACAATTCAACATCCGCCCCATCGTATGCGCCCTAATCGAATTCTCCGCATCTCCCTCATTAGGTAACCCTAAAAAATTCGATGCCGCATTTGATTTTCCATATTTCACAAACGGCAAATACACACCATTCTTCTCATTTCCTCTACGCCCATTCCATGTCCCCGTACCACCTAAATAACCACCTGCCCCTTGCATTGCCACCATCTCATAACATTCCCCATTCTTAAACATCCCTGCCGCATTCATCACAGGAGTTCGAAATCGTATCCCCCAAAGTGTTCGTGCCAATTCTTGCGGCGGCTCACAGATATCCACCGGAATCTCTTTTTTCAATTGCGCTAAAAAATCCAATCGCCCTTTGGAATACTTCTCAACCACCAGCTGCACTGGCAATCTTCCCAAAAACGGCTGTATTCCTTTTTCCCATTTTGCCAATGTTAATATATCCATCTTTAATTCCATAAATACACATGCCTACCTATATACACATAGTAAAAAAAGAAGAAAACTATCTTTTAAAACATTATGGTAATTAAATTATACATATCTTGGTATCTATTCTTCTGCGTATAAATCTTTATAAAAGAGTCATCATTTGAAAATTACAATCTAAATCAAATTAAAAAGATTTAATAC
>MFTJ01000023.1:0-27908 GCA_001786805.1 Candidatus Nomurabacteria bacterium RIFCSPHIGHO2_01_FULL_39_10
TGGAACTGCCAGCCTTTCGGCTGGCAGGGGTTGGTAAAAAACTTTCGGATGCCTCCTCAGGGGGCAGAAGGAAGTTTTGGGAGCAACCCGGAAGGTCCGGGTTACGGGTTCTTCACCCTTCAGTGGGTGGGGCCCGAGCTCAGCGGAAACTGAGCAAAAGCAAAACAAAAATCGGGTTTTCACAGAGGGGTCCATTCACGCAAGTGTCTAAGGATCCCTCTTTTTTTTGCCTTTTTTTTATTTTCAAAAAGAAATGTTACAATTATTCCCATGCACTGGTTTTTTATAGCTTTAGCCGCGCCGTTTTTGTGGGCGATAGTGAATATCGCAGATAATTATCTCGTTGCGAGGTTTTCCCGGAAAGAAGAAGGGATAAGGGGGGATAAGGGGATAAGGGGGTCAGGTACTCTTTTTTGGTCTCCAAGGTAACCGAATCGTTGACTCAAGACCAAATTTTTTAATAATTTTCGTTGACCAATTATCATTTCCATATGGCTTCCCTTTTACAACAGACAATCTTAGATGACCGGTACCCCTCCCTCCTTGCATTTAAATAACACTTGTGATACTCTTCTTTGTGTATAAGTCCTGTCGCAACGGGACTTTTGTTTTTTTAATAGACTATTTAAATAAAATTATGTTAGATCTAAAAACATTCAAATCCGCATTGGAGCAGTTGGAGGAAGAGCGAAAAATTCCCAAAGAAAAAATATTGGACGCCATAGAGCAGGCGATGGCGGCCGCTTACAAAAAAGATTACGGCAAGAAGGGGCAGATCATCCGCGCCAAGTTTGACCTTGAAACCGGCAAGACGGATTTCTTTCAAATAAAAATCGTGGTGGATGAAACGATTGCGATAATACCCCTACCCGGCCTCCCCCTTCATAAGGGGGAAGAGAAAGGAGGGGGCGAATATTCCCTGAAAGATGCGGCAGATGAGCGCGTGCATTTTAACGCCGAGCATCATATTCTCTTGGAAGACGCAAAAAAAATAAAAAAAGGGGTAGAACTAAATGATGAAGTTGTTTTTCCGCTTGAGCAAAAAGATGATTACGGCCGCATCGCCGCCCAGACGGCAAAGCAGGTTATTATTCAAAAAATCCGCGAAGCGGAACGCACATCCATCATTGACGAATACGGCACCAAAGAAGGAGAAATAGTCGGCGGCATCGTCCAGAAAGTGGAACGAGGAAATGTTTATGTGGACTTCAACCGCGCCACCGGCATCCTGCCGGCGGAAGAGCAGATACCGGGAGAATTCTTCCAAAGAGGCCAGCGTGTGCGAGCATATTTGTACAGCGTGGAAGATAGTCCGCGAGGCATTAATCTGCGCCTCTCTCGCACTCACCCGAAATTTATAGAGAGGCTTTTTGCCATTGAGGCGCCGGAAATTCAAAACGGGGTCGTGGAAATAAAATCAATTGCGCGTGAAGCCGGCGCTCGTTCCAAAATAGCGGTCTTCTCCAAAGACGAACATATAGACGCAGTCGGCTCCTGTGTGGGTCAAAAAGGTACGCGAGTAAACACCATTACGCAGGAATTAGGAGGCGAGAAAATTGATATTATTCCATGGTCAGAAGATCCGAAAGTCTTTGTGGCTAATTCCATCTCTCCCGCCAAGGTTATTTCTATTGAACTTGACGAAAAAGAGCATAAAGCTATTATAGAGGTGGCGGACGACCAGCTCTCGCTCGCCATAGGCAAGGGCGGACAAAATGTGCGCCTAGCGGCAAAATTGACCAGTTGGAGAATAGATATCAAAGGCGATGGCGTTGTGGCATCTAGAGAAGAATCTGAAGTTAAAGAAGGTTAAAAATTATTAGTTAAAACAAAAAAACATGAACGGATTTCTTTTGTTTGCAATTATAAGTTCGGTAGTGGCTATCGTTTACGGTTTATTTCTGGCAAAATCAATCCTGAAAAAAAGCGCGGGAAATTCCCGCATGCAGGAAATCGCCAAGGCAATACAGGAAGGCGCCAGTGCTTATTTGAATAAACAATATAAAACCATTGGCATAATCGCCGCAGTCCTTTTCTTTGTCATCGGCTTTATCCCAAAATTGGGCTGGACGATGGCTTTCGGATTTTTAGTCGGAGCCGTCTTTTCCGCGCTAGCGGGATATATCGGCATGAATGTATCAGTCCGCGCAAATGTCCGAACGACTGAAGCGGCTCGAAGCGGTATCAATGAAGCTCTTTCTTTGGCATTCAAGGGCGGCACAGTCACCGGACTTTTGGTGGTTGGGCTGGCTCTGCTCGGCGTAACTCTCTTTTACGCCATCACTAGAGACATCACCGCATTGGTCGGACTCGGATTCGGTGCCTCACTTATTTCCGTCTTCGCTAGACTAGGCGGAGGAATTTTCACCAAAGCGGCGGATGTGGGCGCAGACTTAGTCGGCAAGCTTGAAGCTGGCATTCCTGAAGATGACCCAAGAAATCCTGGGGTTATCGCGGACAATGTCGGAGACAATGTCGGAGACTGCGCGGGTATGGCGGCAGACCTTTTTGAAACTTACGCTGTCACCTCGGTCGCCACAATGCTTTTAGGTTCGCTTCTTTTTCTAAACTTTCCAAACGCGATTGTCTATCCGCTGGTTATCGGCGGAATAGCCATCTTCGCGTCTATCATCGGCACATGGTTTGTGCGTTTGAGCGAAGGAGGAGATAAATCGCAAAACCCCGCCAAGGACGGGGTAAATATTATGGGCGCTTTATATAAAGGCCTGATCGCTTCCGGCGTCGTTGCCGCAATTGCTTTCTATCCTGTGACAAAATTGCTAATGTCGGGAAATGGAAAATATTCAGTGGGAGATTTGTTCATCTGCTCTATTGTCGGTCTCGTTGTTACTGGAGCATTAGTCATCATCACCGAATACTTCACTTCTACAAAATACTACCCTGTAAAATCTATCGCGCAGGCAAGCATTTCCGGTCACGGCACAAACGTCATTCAGGGTTTGGCAATCTCTATGAAGTCCACCGCTTGGCCTCTTATCACAATTATTCTTGGAATTTTGGTCAGTTATCATTATGGCGGACTCTATGGTATAGCCGTTGCCGCAATGTCTATGCTTTCAATGACTGGAATTATTGTTGCTATAGACGCATACGGTCCTATCACCGATAATGCCGGAGGCATTGCGGAAATGGCGGAACTGCCAAAAGAAGTCCGCGATGTTACAGACCCATTGGACGCTGTCGGAAATACCACCAAAGCTGTTACAAAAGGCTATGCTATTGGATCTGCCGGACTTGCCTCTCTGGTCTTGTTCGCATCTTACACCGAAGAAATCGTCAAGGCTGGCAAAAGCATTTCATTTGACTTGAGCAATCCATATGTCATTGTCGGCCTCTTCCTTGGAGGACTGCTCCCCTATTATTTCGGCGCGCTATGTATGGAAGCTGTCGGAAAAACCGCAGGCAAAGTGGTTGAAGAAATCCGCAGACAATTCAGAGAGATAAAAGGAATCATGGAAGGCAAAGCAAAGCCGGATTACGCAAAAGCCGTCTCAATCATTACCGGCGCGGCAATCAAGCAAATGATCTTGCCCGCTCTTATACCGGTTCTTGCGCCGATCGCGGTGATATTAATTTTTGGAAAAGATAAAGGCTTGGTGGTTCTCGGAGGTCTCCTTGTCGGCTCTATCATTACCGGACTTTTCGTGGCTATCTCAATGACTTCCGGCGGAGGCGCATGGGACAATGCCAAGAAACATATTGAACAAGGAAATCATGGCGGTAAAGGGTCCGATGCTCACAAGGCGGCAGTCACCGGCGACACCGTCGGCGACCCATACAAAGACACAGCTGGTCCTGCCATCAATCCGATGATAAAAATTCTAAACATTGTTGCTTTGCTTTTGGTGGCTTTCTTGATATAATCCCGTACGAAGTCTCTTTAATATGTTTTTACGGGAATAAAGACTTTTATTATTATTTAATTAAAGTAGAAGCAAAAAAATAGTCTTTTACTTCGTACGGGATGAAAAAATATCTAAGTTTATTTATTGTTTTGGCTATGTCGGTTGCTATAAATGCGACAGTCGCGACTGCTCAGGATACGGAGACTTCTGCGGGAGTAAATACCGGAACCACTCTTACTCCAGCGCAAAAGCGGGCAACTATAAACGCTAATGCGGAAGCAAGAATGAAAGCTCAAGCGGATTTAAAAGCAAAACGCGAAACGGCGGAAGCGGAGATAAAAGCAAAGAGAGAAGCTTTGCAAGCTAACCTAAAAGTCAAGCGCGAAGCGGCGCAGGCAGAGATGGTAAACAAGAGAACAGAAGTGACAAAAGAAGTTCAGGAACAGCGCGCGAAAATAAAAGCGCAGATGGAAGCAAAAAGAGCTGAAATTGGAGAAGAAATAAAAGCCAAAAGAGAGGAAATCCAAACGGCAATCAAAGCGACTCGCGAAGAAGCAAAAGTAAAAATGGACACTCTAAAAGCCAATATAAAACTGGAGAAGGATGCAGTCAAGGCAAAAATTAAAGAGACGAGAGTCGCTGTGCGGGAAAATATGCTCAAAAGATTTGATGAGGCGGTTCTGAAAATAAATAACTTGAAAGAGAGAGTAAACACGCAAATAACTAAACTTTTAGCAAAAGGAGTAGAAACTACAAATGCAGAAAATCTCGTGGCGACAGCTGAAACAAAATTAAGCGATATAAAAACTAAAATAGCTGAAGCAAACGCTTTGCTTGCCGTTTCGGTTGAAGAACTCACAGCCGAAAACAAAACGGCCCTGAAAACAATCACTAAAGAAATAAAAACTCTGCTCAGAGACGCGCACAAAGCCTTGAATAACGCTGTCAAAGCGCTTAAAGATGCGGCAAAAGTAAGAATAGAAGCGGAAGTAAATACTGCAGCTTCGGGAGCGACAGAGTAAATTATTTTATAAATTTTAATAACTAAATCAAATGGAACCAGAAACAAAATCAAACGGGGCTCTCATCGGACTAGTGGTGATTATCATCATTCTTGTCATCGGCGGAGTATATATTTGGCAATCAAACAAAGATGCTTTAGAGAAAAAGCAAAGTCCGGCTGAATCGGAAGTGGTCACAGACCAAGACTCTGCAGACCTAGACGCGCTAGAATTGGATGCTGAAGCGATAGACGCCACGACCGGCGTTGACGCTGATGCGGTGAATTAGGCAATTCAGAAGCAAAACAAAACCCCGCCCCAAAAGCGGGGTTTTTGACAAAACACGCTAATATATATAAGATACTCAAATGCCAAAAATAAAAGTCACTAAATTGCCAAAAAGCGAGATAGAAATTGAGGGAGAGCTGGAAGCGGAAACTTTTGAGAGTTTTTTTAAGACTGCGCTAAAAAAACTCGGCGAGAATTTGGAAGTGAACGGATTCAGGAAAGGCAAAGTGCCGGAGAATGTAATACTTTCTAAAATTCCGGAAATTCGCATCTTAGAAGAGATGGCAGAGCTCGCGCTCGCGAAACATTATCCGAAAATGATTGAAGCCGAGAAGATTGATGCCATCAGTAGGCCGGAAGTGGCTATCACTAAGCTCGCCCGCAAAAATCCGCTTGGATTTAAAATAAAAACATCTGTCTTGCCCGTTATCAAACTCCCCGACTACAAAAAACTCGCAAAAAAAATAATCGCTGATATCACCGATGCAGAGAAAGACCTCACGGTAACCGAAAAAGAACTGGAAGACACAATCATGGACATACGAAAATCCCGTGCGCCGAAGAAACACATTACCACCCCTCCCCAACCCCTCCCCAAAGGGGAGGGGCAAGTTCCTTCTCCTTCGGGGAAGGCGGGGGATGAGGTTGAGTTGCCGGAATTTAATGATGAATTTGTAAAAGCCTTAGGACCTTTCAAAGACATCGCTGATTTCAAAACACAACTAAAAGAAAATATCAAACTGGAAAAAGAAAATCAGGCGAAAGAAAAAACAAGGTTAAAAATTATTGAGAAAATAATAGATGAAAGCGAGCTTGAAGTGCCGGAAATTTTGATTGAAGTGGAATTGGATAAAATTTTGTACAGAATGGAATCCGACATCACCCAGATGGGACTAAAATTTGAGGATTATTTGAAGCACTTGAACAAAACAAAAGAAGTTTTGAGAAAAGAATTTAGAAATGATGCGGACAAAAAAGCCAAGC
This sequence comes from Candidatus Nomurabacteria bacterium RIFCSPHIGHO2_01_FULL_39_10, assembly GCA_001786805.1. GTDB lineage: Bacteria > Patescibacteriota > Minisyncoccia > Phycocordibacterales > UBA9973 > UBA9973. Next base: position 6,140 of record MFTJ01000023.1, read on the forward strand.
TTGCGCTCATCTTGAACAAAATAGCCAAAGTGGAAAAAATTGTCGCCGATGAGGACAAAATAGTAAAAGAAGTCGCGCATATTTTGGAACACTACAAAGACGCCGATCCCGAACGCGCCCGCATGCATGCCGAAAATGTACTCACGAACGAAAAGATTTTCCAATTTTTGGAAAGCCAATAATAATAGTATAATCAGTTGATGCTTAGAAAGAAAAGTGGTTTCACTCTCATAGAACTTTTGGTAGTCGTGGCTATCATCAGTCTGTTGTCGTCAATCGTGATGGCATCGCTCAATAGTGCTAGAGCAAAGGCCAGGGATGCCAGACGGAAAGCAGATCTTCACCAGATTCAAAATGCTTTAGAACTTTACAATAATACATATGGAGGGTATCCCGTTTCAGCTTGGAGTGATTCTGGAAATGCAAGCTATAATGTATACGATTCTATTTCAAGACAAGCGAATTTCGCCCAATTTATGCCAACGCCCCATGATCCGCAATATCCAAATGTGAATTGTTACAATGCTGAATACGCGTACATGAGCGATTCATATAGAAGTCCGGGAACTTTAGGAACGAAATATGTTTTGTACGCTACATTAGAAAACCAATCGACGACAAACGTAAACCCAGCCACCGGCTGGTATGATACGCAAATGTCTGGCGCTTGGAAATGCGTGGGATACGGCACGCCCAATTATCGAGTGGGAGATTTATATAATTAAAAAAAGAAAATTATTAATTAAAATAAATTATATTAAAATGTCAGACGAAATAATATTTGAAGAAGATAATCTTAGAAAAACACAGCTGTCAACGCTAGAAACCAACTCCCCTTCTGGCTTAATCGGATTGGTCATGAAAATGGGTCTGGCAAATAACATTGAAAAAGCTAACTATGTGCTTTTGGGTATTTTTGCGATAACTCTTGTTATCGCTGTCATTGTTTTAATATTTTCCGGTACAATTTCTCTTTCTTCTAAACCTTCCGGACCGGATAAAGCCACTTTGGAGCGCATGATGCAACCGCCACCACAATAAGAATTATTTATACGCCAATATCTTCGCCCCATTTACAGAAGCAATTTTTACCATTTCATCTAGATTATAATATCGGCAGGCTTCCTGCATAATCCGCAATTCTATCCACATATCTCCATTTACAAATGGTTCATAAAAATCCGCAATGTTGTCTACCCCCAAGCCCACAAGTACTCCAGCTTCCAGCATTTCCGGAACATTCGCAATTGAATTGTGAACCGGCGCTTGAAATTGATCTAATTGTCGCATTGAAAGCGCCGCGGAAGGACACACAGCCACAGCGATACCGAGTTTTGCCATTTCTTTGTAAATTTTTAGGCGATATTCTTTCGGCTGGGCAGAGGTAGAGATGGCATGCACTGCCACCGTCCTATTTTGATATTTATGGCGTTTTACCGCCGCAATTAATTTTTCGGTGTCACGCTCATTCGGATTATTTTCTTGATCAATGTGCACATGCACTGGCTTGTTTAATCTTTTGGCAATTTTAAAAAGATAATCTAGGTGCACTTCGTCGTTCGGCCGGTCTTTGGAAGGCAGTCCGCCGGCAATGTCCGCTTTGGCGGTAATTTCTTCATATAATTTACGGGCTTTTTCATCTACCAATCCTCCCAAAGGTTGAGTCACGATAAGCAATTTTATTTTATCTTTATATTCTTCTTTCACTGTAAGAGCGGCATCAATTGCTTTGTGCCCGACAGCATCATACGCATCGACAAAAGTGCATGTAAGCTTGCACTCCTGCTCCACCAAAAAATCAAGAGCACGTCTGATGCGGATTTTTATATCTTCCACTGTGCTATCCCTTTTTATGCCGTCCGACATGCGCCACTTTTCTTCCATACTCACCATAGATTTTTCTAGGCCTTCGCGGGTGATAAAATAAGCCTTGTCAAAATGCGCATGGCAATTCACAAATCCTCCTTTTCGGTTAATTTCCGCCAGCATTAATTTTTTTAAATTCCAAGGATTATTTATTTTTTTTAAGTTTTTATTTGCCATATTTCTTTGCGTTATCTATTTCCTTTGCCAGTCTCATTTGTAATGTATAAACTTCTATAAATCCGGCGCTGTTGTTTACATTAAATTTATATCCTTCTTTGTTGTTGAAAGAAGTGTAGGAAAGAGCGTAAGGAGAAGTAACTGCCACCACCGTCGTATTGCCTTTGTAAAGACTAATAGTGACTTCGCCGGTGGCTCGCTCATTTACGGAATCATTAAAAGCATTGATTGCGTCCATTGATTGGTCAAACCATAACGCGCTGTAACACATGTATCCCCACTTCGTGTCCATCGTCTCTTTAAGTTCGTTTAATTCTTTCGTAGAAACATATTTTTCCAAATTTCGGTGCGCTTCAATAATGACATGCGCGGCCGGATGCTCGTACACACCTCTGTTTTTCAGTCCGACTAGGCGGTCCTCCAGAAGCTGTACTGTGCCGACTCCGTGTTTCCCCGCAAGTTTGTTCAAATTAATTATGATTTCATGTAGAGGCATCTTTTTTCCGTTTAAAGCTGTTGGGAGACCTTTTTCAAAAGAAAGCTTGACCAGCTCCGCTTTGTTCGGCGCATTCTCAGGCAAAGTATATGTGGTAAGAAAATTTTCTGTCGGCACTATTAGCTTCGGATCGGTAATTTCTCCGCCCTCCCAGGTGATTCCCCACATATTGTCATCATCGCTGTAAGGGAAACGGACAGTAGCCGGCACGGGAATTTTGTTTTTCTCCGCATATTTAATTTCATCTTCCCTGTCCATTCCCCATTCCCTGACTGGAGCGATAATTTTCATGTTTTTGTCAATTGCCAAGATGTAGCCATCTATGCGCACCTGGTCATTGCCTTTGCCAGTGGAACCATGGGCAATGCAGGTAATACCTTCTTTCTGAGCCATTTCCACCGCTTTCTGAGCGAGAATTGCCCTGCCGATAGGCGTGGAGAGATGATATTCCCCCTGATAATGAGCGTTTGCCTTGATGCCTTTTGCGATATATTTCGTGGCAAATTCTTCCCGAACATCCAGAGTGATGGTCTTTACCGCGCCAAATTTGATAGCCTTTTGCTCAATAGCTTTCAGGTCATCATGCTGCTGACCCAAATTCATTGTCAGCGTCACCACCTTTGTTTTGTAATTATCAGCAATCCATTTGAGCATTACCGAAGTGTCCAGCCCGCCGGAGTAAAGAAGAAGGACCTTGTCCACTTCCCCGTTTCGGGCTTCGTAAGATGATGTCTTTATGTATGTTGTTTTTTGATTAAGCATGTTGTTTTTGTTAAGATTAATAAAAGTTAATAAAATTTAATTAACTGCGCTGGGAAAATTTTTCTTTAATCTCCTGATAAGCTTCTCGGAAACTTTTGCCCTGCTTGACCAATTGCAGGGCTTCGTCGGTGGCATAAAGTTCCGGCGTGCAGGCAGCTTCCAGATTTTCTTTTTTTGCTTCCAGATTTTTTACGACCAGAATTGCTACTTGAATAGTTTCCAAAGCCAGCCTTATGCCTTTAATGTATGGCTCTTTGGTCAGCTGAAAATCTCTGTTGTAGCCGGTCGGCAAATTTTTTATAACATTCTCTATCTGATGCTGGTAGCCGTTGAAAATGGCTATGTTGCCCCTAATTAATTCCAAAACATCGTAATTTTTTTTCTGTGGCATAATGCTGGAGCCTGTTCTGAATGAGTCGGGCAATGAAAAGAAATCAAATTCTTTTGTGGTAAAGAGGAGCAAGTCGCTCGCAATTTTGCCGATGTCAAACATGACGCTTTCAACACCCTGCAATATAATATTTTCAAATTTACCGCGGGAAAATCCGCAGTACATAGGATTTTTCTGAACCCTTTTAAAATTTAATTCTTTAGTTGTGAATTTTCTGTCCAAGCCAAGAGTGTTTTCTCCGTATCCGGCAGCAGACCCTAAAGGATTTTGGTCTATGATTTGCAAAACCGCTTCCAAAAGACTTAAGTCGTCCTCTAAGCTGTCATGATATGAGCCAAGCCACATGCCGACAGAGCTTGGCATCGCGCGTTGCATGTGAGTGTAGCCAGGCATTTTTATTTTGCCTTGTTTCTTAATTTGTACATCTAACGCGTCTACTAAACTTTCCGCTTCTTTTTTAATTTCCAAAAGTTTCTCTTTGCTGAAAAGACGGGTGGTAACCAATATCTGGTCGTTTCTGGAGCGCCCGGTGTGAACTTTCTTGCCAACATCTCCGTAATTTTCGGTAAGATAAGCTTCTATCGCCGTGGCACTGTCTTCCTGAGATTTATCAATCGTAAATTTTCCTTCTTTCCAAAGAGAAAAAATTTTATTCACCCCGCTTAATAAAATACTCAACTCTTTGGAGTTAAGTATTTTTATCTTATGCAGCATTTTAGCGTGAGCGATTGTACCCTGTATGTCGTATGGAAGAAGTTCCAAATCCAGAAGATAATCCACCCCAACGGTATAATTTTCCACCGCTTGATGCGTCTTGCTGTTATCTTCTTTTCCTCCTTTTGTGTCCCAGATTTTTTTCATCTTTTTTATTGATTAGGCAAAAAAATAACCCCTTAAGGGGTTTTAATAAATGAAACGGCAATAATGGAAAAATCACAAAAAGTTCCGAGGGTCTTGCGCATACTGTATATATGAATCTTGTTTAGCATATTACACATTGAATAAGATACTATCACTTTCCCAAATCCGCGCAAGTGGATAACTAAGGAAGCTTGAAAATTTAAAAAAGAAGCATATAATACAGCTTATGTTAATCCCAACCGTTATTGAAAAATCCCAATTCGGCGAAAGAGCTTATGATATATACTCTCGGCTTTTGCGCGAGCGTATTATATTTTTGGCCGGACCGATAGACGATCATACGGCAAACATCGTTATCGCTCAGCTGCTTTTTCTGGAGTCCGAAGACAGCAAAAAAGATATTTCTCTTTATGTCAACTCCCCTGGCGGCTCGGTTACCTCCACTATGGCAATCGTAGACACCATGAACCATGTCCGTCCGGATGTTTCCACTTTTTGTGTCGGATTGGCCGCTTCGGGCGCGGCAATCATCCTGTCTGCCGGCAAAAAGGGCAAGCGATTTATTTTGCCAAACGCGGAAGTGATGATCCACCAGCCTTTGGGTGGTGTAGAAGGTCAAGCGACGGATATTGCAATTACGGCAAAACACATTTTGAAAACGAAAGACAATCTGAACAAGCTTTTAGCAAAAAATACCGGCAAATCTACTGCTCAAGTGGAAAAAGATGTGGAGCGAGATTTCTTCATGGACGCCGAAGAAGCCAAGAGATACGGCATAGTGGATGAAATAGTAACAAAATCAAAAGCCCCGGTTAATCAAGTAAATAAAATTGCTTAAATAGAAACGTTTATGGAAAATCCAACAAAAAATGCATCACTTGGTAATGAGAGAGAGAATAAAGAATCTGCTCCGGATTTTTTAAAAATATTTAACGAAAGACTTCAAAAAATTAAGCCCTTAACAGGTAAAGTAGCCAAGGACTTGGCTTCTTGGTACGAAAATCCTGAAATTCCCGATATTTCGAAAGAAATACCTGCTATATTTTTCAACCTGAAAGGTGTGCCAGGAATTCCAACTGACATTTGGATTGAAAATCCCAAAAGTTTAGACGAGACTTCACAATATGTTCATAACCAATTAATAAAAAAATTGAATAAGTTTGTTGGCGAATCAGTACAATATATTTTCGGAGGAAATATTTTAGTAGACAAAAATGGAAAAAAATATCTTGTTTTAGATGATACTCGTGCTAATAATATAAGAAATACAATAGAAGAAAGTGAAAAGTCTATGAAAGAACGAGAAAGTTTTACTTTATTATTAGATGTATTAAATAAATACGGAATTTCAAAAGTTATAGAAAATACAGAAAATTCTGGAGAAGTAGTCGGAAAGAGCATGCTTGAAAAAAGAAGAGAAGATATATTTTTGATTAACTTGGCCAGAAGGTATAAGATGACTAATAGTCAATATCTCAGATTAATAATCCTAGCAGAACGACTATTAGAAGCAAATGCGCAAGTGAGTTTGGAAAAAATTGCCGAAGATATTGTTAAAAATCCGGATAATGAAAATATTCCAATTAGCAATGTTTAATTAAAAAAATCTTAAGCTAATTCAACTTCTTTATTGAATACTTTTGCAATTCTATTTAGCGTACCAAGAGAAAAACTGTGTGTGCCACTTTCAATTCTAGCAATCACTGATTGAGGCATTTGCGCTTTACCAGCGACATCTTTTTGTGTAAGATTTTTTTCAAGACGAATTTTTTTAATTTGATGCGCGAGTCTTAATCGAACAAGTTCTTCATTGTAAGCCTCTCGAAAAGCTTTAGACTTGAAACTCTTTTTAAATACCTCATCAAACGTATAAAACTTTAAACCTTTTATTTTTTTCATATTATTTTCATTTAAATTAACTTTCTATTACTCTTTTATATAATATCTCTGCGTAATCTATTTCCCTTTTGGGTGTTTTTAAGCTTTGCTTAATAAAAGCATGTAAAAAATATATAAGTTGCCCATGTATAAAGAAAACAAATCTGTATTTCTTTACTTTAAGTTCACGAATAGGGGTTCTGAGTAGTTTCGTTTCCACAACCTGAAAATTTCCTTCTTTCATTGCTGACATAGCAACTGCTGTTTTTGCACGATCTGTCTCAGGCATAGAAACCAATATCGCTTTGACCGAATCGAAAAATAAAGTCGTATAGTGTTGCATTCTTCGCATAATACAAAGAAATTAATAATCTCGACCGGGCAAAGTATAGCAAAATTGCTATACTGATGTCAAGCTCTATACATATATTTGACACTTATTTCAAACTGATATACACTCAAGAAGTAATGATAAATAGACATTTTTTTAAATTTAATACAGTTTCCCCGGTACCGATGCCTAAATAGCAGTCGGGGTATATTACTTATTAAATACGTTCAAGCGGCCCCGACGAAGAAGGGGCTTTTTATTTTTTAACTAACCCCTAAAAGCTGAATGTTTAACAAGCCGCCTACGCTTTATGCTGTGGCGCGCCGAGGAATTAACATATGAAAATAATAACTGAAGAAGTATTAACCGAGCTAATCAAAATATATGGTTTTGAAAATTATTTAAAAGATTTAATGAAAAAACTCCGGGAAGATTTTAGCCGGTGGGAGGAATTCAACAAGATTCCCCGTCCATCTATGCAAGTGCCAGGAGGAGTGCTGGAACTTATGCCGATTTGCGACAAAAAATATTACACATTCAAGTATGTAAACTGCCATCCCAAGAATCCCGAAACGAAGCTGATGACCGTGGTCGCGACTGGCCAGCTTTCCCGCATAGACACCGGCTATCCGCTCTTGGTTTCTGAGATGACCCTGCATACCGCGTTGCGCACAGCGGCAACAACAGCGCTCGCCACGGACTTCCTGGCAAGAAAAAACAGCAAGATTCATGCAATAATCGGCACCGGCGCCCAAAGCGAATTTCTGATAAAAGCGCTAAGCATGGTGCGGGACATTAAAGAAGTCAGGTATTTTGACATTGATTCTCTCGCCATGGATAAATTTGAGAAAAATTTAAAGGGTAGCGCATTCAAAATGACGCGATGTAAAAATGCAGAAGAAGCAGTTAAAGGCGCAGACATCATCACCACTTGCACCGCCTGCAAGGCGCATGTGGACGTGCTAAAAAACGATTGGATAAAATCTGGAGTGCATATAAACGGAATCGGCGGGGATACCGTGGGAAAAACAGAACTGGAATTTTTGATTTTATCCCGCAGTAAAATTGTCGTGGAATATTTTGACCAAGCTATTGCCGAAGGTGAAATACAAAGATTTGACAGAAAAGAGGCAAAGAAAAAAGTTTATGCCGAATTGTATGAGATTTTCACCGGCAAAAAATCCGGCCGCGCAAATGAAAAAGAAATTACTCTCTACGACTCTGTCGGCATAGCTTTGGAAGATTATTCGGCGCTCACACTCACCTACGAGTTGGCACAAAAGCATAATCTAGGGGAAGAAATAAATCTGACCCCAGTCCTATCAAACCCAAAAGATTTAATTTCGGTGTTGAATTAAAAGGCTCAAACTGCCCACAAGAAAAAAGCTAGACATATTTTTTCTTATCTGTTATACTGAAGTTGTTGAATTTTAGAAATTTTATTTTATCGGTTTAGGAGAATATTCCATATAGTTATGAAGTTTTTAAAGGCAAAAAGAATAAGTCTAGAAATCTTTTCTACTGTCTGCTTTGGGCTCAAGAGACTTAAGATAAATCCATAAGTAGTGGCATATTCTTGTAAGCTGACTTAAAGCTTATGAGTACGTTAATGATAATTCTGATAAGCGCGGGAGCGCTTGTTTTGGGTATCGGTGTGGGATATTATTTGCGTGTTATTGTCGCGCTCGGGAAAAGGCGTTCAATTGAAATTGACATCAAGCAAATGATGGTCAGCGCAAAGGAGGAAGCGCAAAGGATCACGGACGAGACAAAAAAATCCTCGGAAAAAAAGCTGGCTGAGCTGAAAGAAGAAGAAAAAAAGAAAGAACAGGAGTGGAAAGAAAAGGAATCAAGGCTTATCAAAAAAGATGAGTTTTTGGACGCGCGTCAGGTTGAGATAAATAAAGAAGTTGATAATATAAAATTAAAAGTAGAAGACATAAAAAAGATTCAGGAAAAAGTGGTCAAGATAGAAGAGGAAAAGAAGCTTGAGCTGGAAAGAGTGGCAAAGCTGACAGAAGAAACAGCCAAAGAAGAACTCCTGCGGGATATTGAAAAAAAATATGAAGAAGATATCCTGAGCAAAATCCAAAAACTGGAAAATAACAGCCAAGAAAGATTGGACCGCAGGGCTAAAGACATATTAGCTACGAGTATTCAGCGTCTGGCTTCCAGCACAGCTTCGGAACTGATGACAACGATAGTGTCTATTCCAAACAACGAAATCAAAGGAAAAATAATCGGAAAAGAAGGTAGAAATATCAGGGCTTTTGAACGAGCTTCCGGAGTTGAACTTATCGTGGATGACACTCCTGGATCAATCATCATTTCTTCATTTGATCCTATCAGAAGGCAAGTCGCCAGACTCGCGCTAGAGAATTTAATTTTAGATGGGCGCATCCAGCCAGCCAAGATAGAAGAGTTGGTGGAAAAAGCCAAGGAAGAAATAAATAAAATAATCAAAGAGAAAGGCGAGCAAGCAGTTTACGAGTGCGGAATATTTAATTTTGACCCGCGCATCGTAGCTATTATTGGACGATTGTATTTCCGCACCAGCTACGGACAAAACGTGCTTCAGCATTCCATTGAAATGGCGCATATCGCGGGAATGCTGGCAGAAGAACTCGGCGCGGATGTGGCAATAGCTAAGGCTGGAGCTCTGGTGCACGACATCGGCAAAGCGCTTGACCACGAAGTGCAGGGTACGCACATTGAAATAGGTATGCGCATACTGCAAAAGTTTGGCGCGGATGAAAAGATTATCACCGCAATGAAAAGCCATCATGAGGATTATCCTTATGAAACAATTGAATCAATTATTGTGCAGACTGCAGACTCTATCTCCGGCGGACGTCCTGGAGCGCGCCGAGATTCGGTGGAAAATTACCTGAAGAGACTACAGGAATTGGAAGCATTAGTAAACGCCTTTCCTGCCGTGGAAAAATCATACGCCTTGCAGGCTGGACGCGAAATCCGCATATTTGTGACTCCGGAAAAAATATCTGACGCGGAAGCCAAGCTTATGGCCCGCGATATAGCTATAAAAATAGAGAAAGAACTGAAATATCCGGGTGAAATAAAGGTGACGATGATACGAGAATTGAGAATTATTGAGTATGCGAGGTAAATTGACTAATCTTGTTTTAGCTTGCCCTAAAAAAACCCTTGATATATAATAGGTAGGCATTAATTATAAGGATAATTTAGCCCTCCATAGGTGGGCAAGGTCGAAAGAATTATTAGTAATTAGTTAACTAGGTTCTAGTTTCTAGGTTCTAGTATTACTAGCCACTAGTCACTAGCCCCTAAAACCTAATTTATATGAATAAACAAGCATTAGCTGAATGGGTACACGGAAAACTAGGCGGCACAAAGGTGCAGGCTGAAGAGATCGTAGACGGGTTGTTTGGCGCCATCATCGACACCTTGAAAAGGGGCGGTGAAGTATCAATCGCCGGCTTTGGTATCTTTTCTGTAAAGCAGAGAGCAGCTCGTATGGCTCGCAATCCAAAGACTGGAGCGCAAGTCAAAGTGGAGGCAAAGAAAGTGCCAAAATTTAGAGCTGCAAAAGGTTTGAAGGACTCAATTGCATAATTTTTATCTCGCGAGACAAAAATAAGCAAAAACTAAAAACACCCTGATGGGGTGTTTTTAGTTTTGCAACAGCTTTAACAAATCACTTATATCATCAATAAAGAAATCCGGCTCGGGATTGTGCAGATTATCTTTATGAAAACCATAAGTTGCCCGTATAGTTTTGGTTCCTGCATTTTTACCGGTCTCAATGTCTAGATGCGAGTCCCCTATCATGACTGCTCTTTCAGGCGCTTCTTTCATATATCGCAACGCTTTCAAAAGCGGTTCTGGGTGCGGTTTAAGGTCTTTTGTATCTTCCGCTGAAAGAATTATGTCAAATAAATCAAAAACACCGGCATCCTTAAGTGTCTGCTTAGAAGTTATCTTTGAACGGCTCGTTATAGCCCCCAGCCTGTATCCTTTTTTCTTTAACTTATGTAAAGTTTTACAAGTATTTGGAAAAAGTTTGGCTAAATGAAAATTAAAGCGCTGAAATTCCCGATGAGTATTCATCAATTTTTCGGCATCTTTCTCTGAACCGGAAAGTTTAAAATAATATTTAAGAAATGGTATCCCGACCAGCTTGGATATGACTGAACGTTTCGGAACAGGATAGTTCAATGTAGTAAGAGCATGCTCGGTAGCCTGTAAAATAAACTCCCGCGTATCAAGTATCGTGCCGTCAATATCAAAAAGAAGCGTGGTAATCCCTTTCATACGCTCAAGTATAGCCTAAAAAAGAAAAATTGCATTTTGATTTTCCTTGTCGCAAAAAATGCAGGGGTTGTTGGGATTCATAAAAATTTTTAAAAATTAGGAATCTATTTTGTAAAATTCATACAGTAAATTTAATTCAATACCAACACCCATAGCTTCCAACTTGCCAGATCTCTCATTATATAAATAATTGATTAAGGGTTTTCTCTCGTTATCTACTGCTTTGTGTAACATTGCATGGCAGTGAGAACACAAAGTTGTATAATTAGCAAAAACTTCAATGGAATTAGGAAATTCATTTCTAAACTCTTGTGGTATTAAATGATTAACTTCTATATATCGCTTAGTGCTTGCTTTGCTTGTAAAATATCTACAGTTATTTAACTTTTCTAGAGAACATTTATAGTTGGCAATTTCTCTAGCTCTTATTTTTTTAAGTGCAAATATTTGTTTTACTATTCTCCTTCCGTCTATGGTAGTATCGTCTATGTAATTTTGAGGGCCAGTTTCTTCTAACTCCATATGCTCTACCGCTGTTTGAGTCTCTTCTGTCAGTTCTTCTTTTATATCGAGAATGTCAATAAATATTGAGTAAAAAACATCAAGAATGGATTTTATATAAATAAAACTTTTAATTTTTTTGATATCTATCTTTTTATATAAGAAGTAGTATCTATTTAGTAATCCCTCTATTACATTTCGTGGATTAGCACTTCTTGTCTGCTCAAGTACTAAGGTAAAATAAAATACTTTACTCTCATCAATAAACATCCCTGCATTAAAATTTCCCCCATTTTTATATTTTCTAGATATACAACATAAATCGTTTTCTTTTTCTAAATTCTCAGTTATATATTGATGTAATGCTTTTCTTTCTGAATTTTTAGCATGTAGATACAACTCTAAAAATTCAGAATCATCGTAAAAAGAACTAAAATAGAAGAAATCTTTTTTAATTAACTGATATTTATCGTGAGGTTTTTTTATAATTTCTTCTATTCTGTCCATCAACCCTTCTATGTTTAGAATTACAGAAGATATTTTTTTATATATTAAATTGGTTCTTTTAAGAATATATCTCTGTTCATTTGTATAATGACCATCCAATAAAAATATGTAATTCAAAAACCATTTTTCTAATTCTGGAAGATTTTTAGATAAAAATTGTTTGTACGCTTTACCTTTTTCGGTCTTGTGATAAACAAAGTTTTTATTCTTTCTTTCACCCGTTAATTCTCTCTTAAATAACTTAGAGGCAAGCATATTTACAACTCTTTGTTTATCCTCTTCTTGCCCACTAGAATCAACTATACCCCATTCACTTCTTTCTTTGCCCTCTATTTTCTCAAATTTTTCAAATTGAGACAAAAAAGAGTCTTGTTTTCTAAAGTTGGTATTAGTATACTCAAACAAACGACCACTATTATTTTTTGCCAAAGAAAAATATTTCTCGAGCCATTTAGAATCTTTATTTCTCTCTTTATAAAAATCTAATAATTTCATATATTAAGCGACTTTGCAAACATACAGAATTTCTTTATGATTTTTAAAATCTGTTTTTCCACTATTAAAAGACTTGTGTTTTATCTCTTTAACTAAAACTTTCCCCTTTCTGGAAAGAATAGCCAACAATTGTGCCTTAGAAATTTTATTATTGGATGCGCTACTTTTCGCGAAATAGGTATTATTATAGGATACCACTATTAATTTTGCTTTCAAGTTGTCAATTAAGTCTTTAAACACAACTGGCGCTTTGGATTTTGAATAATCACTTTTTAAGTGGTTTCGTTTAAATTTCATAGAAGTTCCCTCAAATTCGGTAGGTTTTTCCCATTTTATTAAATTTTCTAGAACATGGTAAAAATTTACATATTGCCTAGTATTATAAGGTGGGTCAATATAAGCCACATCACAAGTAATTTTTCTAACAAGTTTGTTTGCATCAGTATTATAAATACTTGCATACCCTGTAAATTTTTCTATTTTTGGCAATCTCAAAATAACACCCTTATCTATTGGATCCTTGGAAAGAAAATGCTCAAAGTGCCCAACCGTGTTAGCAATTTTGTCTGTTGTGTACATCAAAGAAGCTAACAAAATATTTTTTTCTCGTTCAGTTAATTTTATTTTTTCTATTTTATCTCTTAAGTAACCTATCTTTTTTGCATCTGTCACAGAAAAATATTTTCCACCATAAATATTTGAAAAGTAATTTCTGTTAAGTTTTTTACCATTGAGGGAATTAAATTCAGAAACAATCTTCTCCAATTTTTTAAAATTAAAATTTCCTTTACCAAGCCATGCCTGATATGCAACATAATTTGAACGTAAATTATCGTTAACTATTACATTAAATCCTTTGGTAAGCATGAAGGCAGAAACTGCCCCAGTTCCAGCAAACAAATCAGCAAAAACTCCCTTATTCTTATATAATGGAGTAATGCTTTCGTAAATATCATTCAGCAAAGCCTTTTTACTTCCAGTATATCTTCTGTTGCCAATCAATAAATCCATCCGATTAAAAATTCTTTATTAGCACTTCTCTTTCTTTGGCATCTCTGTTAATTTTATTATAGCTAGCTCCCCTGTAATGATAATCAATATCAATTACATTTAGATGTAAATCCAGTCTATTAAAAAGTATCCAGTCTGACAATGGTTTATTATATACACCAACCTTACTTAATACATTTGAAACTGCAAATTTTTTATTATTTTTACTTAAAATTTCTAGTAGATTTAGAAATTCTTTTTCAGTTTCTTCTGTCCAGTTACTTGTTTCATTATAAACAGCATTACCAATTAAATAGGGTGGATCAGCATATATAAAATCTGCCTCTAATAAAATCTTTTTTATTTTCTCTTCTCTAAAATCTCCACAGACAAAAATACAATTTATTTTTTTAACCCTTTCAATATAATTTTTTAATTTTTCTATGTTGTTTTTATTTAAATCAGTTTTACCTACAGGAAGATTAAATTCTCCACTTTTATTGAACCGCATATCATTGTTAAATGCATAAACAACTAAAAGATAAAGTAAGTCAAGTGCTTCTTTTGAATTCTTGTTTTCTATTAAATTGAAATCAGAGCGTAATTGATAATAACCTATTGTGTTACAACCTTTAAAACCATTATTGTCTCTTTTATCTAACTCCTTGCGATATTTTTCATATCCATATTTAGCAGAATATGATAAATTGTATTTTTCTATTAAGACTTCTAATCTAGAAATTAAAGTTTTAAAATCATATTTTGATAAATGTTTTAATAAGTTTATCACATTTAAATTGTTGTCAATAAAAATTACTTTTTTGGCATCTATACTTAAGCCAACTGTTGCGCCTCCACAAAATAAATCAACAAATATGCCAACTTGTTTAGGAAAATGTTCTATAAACTGAGGCATTAATCTTGATTTATTACCTGTATAATTTAGTGGGGTTTTCATAAGTATATTGTAACATAAAAAAACTACTGTTTATCTTGGTGTTTTTTAATTCCTAAATCTTCCGCTAAGATATCCAAATCTATCCAAAAACTATTTTCACAATATGTATTTGCCATCTTTGACGCCAGTCTTAACATCGTGCTATCAGTTATATTTTTTGTATAAAAACCAGCAGTTTCTAAATCATCTCTACAGACACTTGTAATGGGGAAAAATTCTTGTCTTTGGCCAACCTTTTTGGTATTCATAGTTATTTAAACATAAAAATAATTTCTTCTAATACTTCCTTATCACAGCCTTTAGAACCGCATTTATATTCAAAGAATGTTCCGGATAGATGGGCTTGTAATTTTTATTCGCCGGTTCGAGCCAGACTTTCTCACACACTTTGCCTGCCGTGAGCATAGTCGAACGGCGGAAATACTTCATTGTGAACTCCCCGTCCACTTCGGCTATGACTATCTGCCCGTCTTTGGCTGTATTTGCCCTCTCTACTAGCACCATGTCCCCCTTTTCTATGTGCGCGTCAATCATTGAGTCTCCGTCCACTTCCAACATGTATGTTTGAGCTTTTTTTTCTATGAGCAAATCGTCAAGGTTCACTCTGTCTAAAAGTTCTTCTTCCACTGTCGCCGGCAATCCAGCCGTGACCAGCCCGAGCATTGGCACGCTCCCAATATCTTCTGCAAAAGCAGTCGTCGGCACGAGCCTGCCTAGGTGGTCTTTGGCAACCATCCCCGCCTCAATTAATTTTTCTACCACTCTTGCTACCGCATTTTTAGACTTGAAGCTGAAAAGCTTCATCATTTCTGAATATGTCGGCATTCTTTTGTTCTCTCTGTAAAAAGATTCCAGCTTGTCTTGGTAAAGATTACGCATAGTGAATGTTTAAAGGTTTGCGAAAAAATAAATGGATAATTTTTTGCATAAAACTCTTTCGTGTATTATATCGTACTTTTTGCAAGAGCAGTTTGTGGTCTCTCGCCTCTTTGGCATACTTTTCGCCCTGGAGAATTTTTAAATCAATTTTCTTGTTAATCTTCTGTATCTCCTTCTCTAACATTCTTACATATTGTTTTTGTGACATAAATTTTAATACTAATTATTTTTTAATTTTACCCCCTCCTTTCTCCTCCCCCTACATAGGGGGAGGCTGGGTAGGGGTACCCGACTTAATTTAGTATAAGTGAACGAGCGTTCACTTGTCAACAACAAGACTGTGGATAACCCCGAATAGTCAAATTTCTCCCATTTTAACTACCTAAATTGGACTCCTTTAGACTTCAGAAATCTCTTAATCTTATTTTGAGTAGCTTCGGGAATAGCGGCAATGACTGGTCCAAGCTCGTGATATGCAAAAGAAAGTATCTCGTTGGGAAGAATTTGGAAACTACCGCCAGATAAAAGGCAGTCTCTCGCCTCAATTTTTAGTCTCCCTAATAAGTAACGATGTTCGCCCGGACTTAAGTAAATATTAAAATCTTTGTCCACAATGAACATTATTCTTTTCTTTTCTTTTACATAAAGCAACAAGGTTTCTAAAGAAATAACGGGATCAACCTTAATCTCGGAAGAGTCCTCTAATTTTTGCCGGAGTAGTTCTTTGTTTTTTTCTGTTTCTTCTGAAAAATTTTCTTTTGGCATATTATTTATTTTCCCAAAGGCTTAAACAGTTCTTTCAACTCCGCCATTTTCTTCGGGTCCAGTTTGGCTTCAAAAAGTTTAACGATAACTTCTTTTTTATAGAAATCTTGGTGATCCTTGGTGGCTATTTCTATGAGTTCATCTAGAGTAGAAGGTTTTAATTTTATTTTTTCTCCCCCGTCCAATTTCAAATCCGTCACTTTCTTCAAACCTTTGGCGATAAATGTGTACACTACCCAATCCATCTTGCTTAAAGGATGCTGAGAGTCCCATAAAATAAATTCCTCCGCCTCGTAACCGCTCTCTTCTAAAAGTTCCCGCTTGGCGGCAGAAAGTACATCTTCCCCTTCGTCCACTCTTCCACCCGTTGCTCCAATAAAAGATTTTTTGCCCGGTTGTTCCTGTTCTGTCAAAAGAATTTTTCCATCAGGTAGAACCCCAAAAACAACAACCGTGTCTGGACGCTTTAATTTTTCAAATGTCGCCTTCGTACCGTCATACATCTCCTGTTCCCATTGGTAAACATCGTAAATAACGCCCTTGAAAACCCTCTTGGCATTTTCCGGAATCGGCTGTTTGGATTTTGGACGGTCTATTTTCATTTCATTATTATAACTCACTTCAATACAAATAACCTAACTATCATAATAGACACGACCGTTGCTAATATACTAGTTAGGATATTTTAACTATTAACCTTCGGCCGATACTGTATCGCCTCAAGGATGTGGTTCGCTTCCACATTTTCCGAATTTGCGAGGTCGGCGATGGTGCGGGCGATTTTGATGACTCTATGGTAGGCTCTGGCGGAGAGGGCGAGGCGTTCGGCGCTGTCGTCTAGCAAATCTCGCACTTCTTTACTTAGTTTTACCATACTGCTTAAATCTTTTACATTCATTTCGCTGTTGGTGGTTATGTCCCTGCCTAATTTTTCAAATCTATTTTTCTGTATTTCCCGCGCGGTGATCACTCTCGCTTTTATTTTCTCGCTCCGCTCCCCTGTCCCCTCCCCGCCAAGCTTTTTGTAATCAACATTGGCAACCGACACCCACAAATCAATGCGGTCAATGATTGGTCCGGATAGTTTTCTCTTGTATCTGTCTAAATCAGACGGTTTGCAAATGCAGGCCTTTTGCTTGTTGCCGGTATTTCCGCAGGGGCAGGGGTTCATGGCGGCAACCAGAATAAAATTGGAAGGAAAGATGGCTGTGCCTTTGGCTCGGGAAATTGAAACGATATTATCCTCCAAAGGCTGGCGCAGGGATTCTATTACCCTCTTTTCAAATTCCGGAAATTCGTCCAAAAATAAAACTCCGCGGTGCGCTAGCGTAACTTCGCCGGGCTTCGGATAGGTTCCTCCGCCCACAATTGAAACATAAGAAGAAGTGTGATGCGGAGCGCGAAATGGCGGAAAACAGACGAGTTCACCCCGTGTAGCCCCCGCCACCGAATGAATGCCGGTAATTTCCAAAACTTCTCCCTTGCTTAAATCCGGCAAGAGTCCTGAAAAAACTCGCGCCAGCATCGTCTTGCCCGTGCCGGGCGGGCCGTACATAGCGATATTATGCCCGCCAGCCGCCGCGATTTCCAGCCCGCGCTTGGCGCCTTCCTGTCCGCGAATGTCGGCAAAATCCCCTCCTTTTGTTTCTCTTTTGTAATTTATTTTTGTTTTTGGCTGAAGAGAAATTTTTTTAGACTTATTTCCTAATTTTTCTTGAATCCTGCCATGAGATTCATCAATATGTTCTATTACTTCCTCTAAACTTTCCGCGCCGAAAATTTTTATGCCGTCCACCATGGCCGCTTCAACCGCATTTTCTTTCGGCAAATATATTTCTTCATAACCACGCCTTTTGGCTTCTTCGGCAAGCGGTAAAGCGCCGCGAATGCTCCGAAGCGCGCCGTCGAGTCCGAGCTCACCTAAGAAAATTTTTTTTTCCGAATTAAATTTAATTTCACCGGCGGCTTTGAGGTAAGCGATGGCTATCGCCAAGTCAAAAAACGGCCCTTCTTTTTTCAAATCGGCCGGCGAAAGCGACACTATAATTTTTTGATTTTTAGCTTTAGGAGATTTAAAACCGGAATTCTTGATGGCTCCACTAACTCTGTCTTTGGATTCATCTACCGCCTTGTCCGGCAGCCCCACCACCGAAAAAGTATGCAGACCTTTGGATAAATCCACTTCAATCGTCACAATCGCGCCTTGGAGTAAATTCACTTGCGCTGAATAAACTTTGGCAAAAGACATAGTTTATTTTTAATTATTTTTCTAAATGCTGTTTGCAAGTTCGGGCGGCTGGATTTGCCTCAAGGCGCGCCATTTCAATATCTTTCTTACAGACTTCACATTTGCCGAAAGATTCCCTGTTTAGCCCTTTAATCGCTTTCAAGATATTCTGCAACCTCGGCTCTAAAGTTTTGAGCATAGAACTTTTTGATTCAAAATCTTCGAACCTGTCCGCCATGTCATTTTGGTCGGAATGAGGAAAATCCAACTCTTCCGGAGTCGCTTCCCACTCGCCCGTCTCGGGATTAAGCTTGCCCATATCCCGCAGTTCTTCTAAAAGCATGTCCCGTTCTTTTTCTAATTTTTCTTTAATAATTTTTTTCTTTTCTTGCATCCCAGTACTAAAATTTTAATTTATAATTTTTATCGTTATGCCCCGTAATCAAAAATTTAGTACAGGACAAGTAGCCCATCAATGATAGCACTTTAAATAATTTTATGCTACAATGCGTATACAATTAAATAATGTTTTATCTAGAGTGGCGGTATCCTCCTTCGTTATAACTACGGACGGAGAACGAGATTTGGCTCGGCGACCCCACAGCAACCTGTCCTGAAATATAATTGAAGGACAAGGTGCTAACTCCAACCCTAACGGGAAAGATACCTAGTCGTTATTTTTCCTGCATTATCAGGAATTTTTTGTTTTTATATAGAACCATGAAAAAAACATCTGAGTTTGTAAGCCCTAAACATCCGGATAAAATTTGCGACTTTATCGCAGACAGCATTTTGGACGCTTATTTGGAAAAAGACAAAGAAAGCCGCACAGCAATAGAAGTGATGGGCGGACATAATTTGATAACCATCAATGGCGAAGTGGCTTCAAAGAGTAGCCCAAATATAGAAAAGTTGGTCAAAGAAATTGTTGGACAAAAATATAAAATAATTATAAACATCGCGGTGCAAAGTCCGGAAATAGCGCAAGGGGTAGACAAAGGCGGAGCCGGAGACCAAGGAATAATGAAGGGTTATGCCACGAATGAAACGCCTGAATATCTGCCTCTTGAATACGTCCTCGCCCGTAATTTGTGTCAAAAAATATACACTATCTATCCGTATGACGGAAAAACGCAGGTAACAATAGAAAACGGCAAAGTACTAACGGTGGTGGCTAGTTTCCAAAACACAAAAAACGCTGAGCTTCTAAAATTGGTTAAAAAAATAATTAAAGCAGATGAATACTTAATCAACCCAGCCGGAGAATGGACGCTCGGAGGGTTTGACGCGGATACTGGGCTTTCGGGCAGAAAATTAATCATAGATAACTACGGACCGCAAATATCCATCGGCGGTGGCTCTTTCTCCGGCAAAGATGCTACCAAAGTTGACCGCTCCGGCGCTTATATGGCGCGATATGTGGCTAAAAATTTAATCGCTTCCGGATTCGGCAAGGAAGTTTTTGTGTCTGTCGCGTATGCGATAGGCATAGTAGAACCCTTAATGCTAGAAGCAATAAATGAAAAAGGTGAAGACCTGTCCGAAATTGTCCGCAAGAATTTTGATTTCCGCCCGCGCGCTATCATCAAACTTCTAAATCTTCGTAAGCCTATTTTTCGTCAAACCGCCGCTTGGGGACACTTCGGCAAAGAAAATCTGCCGTGGGAGAGGATTGAGAAAATAAAAAAGATAAGGTAAAAACTTGCTTTTGATTTTATAGAACTACATAATTGTCACATGAAACAAAACTTAGAAACATTACCTGCTTCCCCAGCCCTAGTTTCTCGCTTTCTTGATATTCGAGAAAGACCTGAAATAAACCCAAAAAAAGATGATTTTAAGGATGTTTTTAGTGATGAACAGTCTCGCAAACATGCTTTTTGGGAAGCAAAAAAAGCATTTGAATTTATTTTTGAAAGAGCAACATTTTTGCGTCATTTAGAGCAAAAACCAAACAAAGAAAGTTTTATTTATTTGAAACGGGTTAGATCTTTTGGATTAATATTAAAATCTCTGTATTTTTTTGTAAATTCTAGTCATAAATGCACAGAAAAATTAAGTAAATTTTTATACTTTTTAGGACAATATAATGACAGCTATAATATAGCTCCCTCAGAAGAGAACAAAAAGGAAATTATAAATAACATAGATGTTATCGATTTATCTATAAATTTTTGTAACACTTCTGAGTTTAGAGGATATGCCACTGGTGTTTTATCTGAAATAGAAAAACTTTTACAGGAAAAAATATTTCCGGTAAAAAAATTCCATGTTCTAAGAATAAAAATAAGGTCCCTTGCAAATCTTACCCAAACTTTAGCCGTAGAAAATTATGGTGGAAGTTTGCATTGGCTGTTTTATTCTCTTGATATGTTGTCGAGAGAAATGGGGAAACATCACAAGAAATTAGTCCAAAAAGGACTGCGCGGAGAAATTAATTATGATAAATCGATGGTGGAAATTGAGCCACATATTGCATTAGAATTTAACAGAATAAAACCTTTCATAGAAAAAGTTTGCGGTTTGAAGTAAAGTGCAAGCCATTTACGGTCATTTCGGCAAACCAAATCTGCCGTGGGAGAAAATTAAAAAGATAAAAAATTAAAAACTACTACATCGCATTTACATAAGTCCTTAAAAAAATTAACGTGTCCTGTTTTAGACTTTTGCGCGCTTTGCGCATTTGCTCTGCGTCAAGCAAGTTGCTCAAATCTTGAACTAGTATCGTCTCGGTAATATGTTTCTCTATGAAGGCAATCAGTTCAACAAGAAAATCTTTTGTCTTTTTGCCTGTCCGCTCTAAAATGACTGCCTCGTTAAACGAAAAATTCTGTGAAAAAAAGTAGTGAATATCATAAATATCTCTGCCCGCTATCGCTCCATGCTTCTGCCACCTATCCAGCACAGCCGCGAGCTTGTTGCCAAACATCGTCTCTTTGCTTTGGCAAATTATTGTGCGGTCTATATCTGTAAATCTTTTTGCCTCATAGATGTTTGCTTTTGGTACAGGGAAAACAGCATCTATAGCCAAAGTATTTCTGTCATGAGCCGTGTTTGGGTATTTTAAAAAATACTGAATTGTATTTTTGCTTTGGTCTTTTATTTCTAGCCCCAGCTCAATCCAAATCTTTTCCAGCCTCTCCCTTACGACCGGCATATCCTCTGTTTTGCCGACGAAATCCATGTCTAGATCGACAGAAAACCTATCAAGATAACAGAGCATAGAAGCGCATGTGCCTCCCTTGAAATATAAATTTTGGGCAAGATATATATCAGAATACACAGCCGAAAGTATTTTATAGAGCCAAGCTTTGTGCAATATGTCTTGTGTTTTTATAGTTTTCATATTTTATTATTAATAACCTATAATCTTTTTTATCTCTTTCACTTTG
>MFTJ01000023.1:28053-31484 GCA_001786805.1 Candidatus Nomurabacteria bacterium RIFCSPHIGHO2_01_FULL_39_10
GTCGTGAAGAAAAAGAATGTATGCCGACAGAAAATTTTTTTGATAAACCGCTCACGAAAGTTATGTTTCTAATTTTCTGCTTGAGTATCCCCGCGCGCTCAAGCGCAGTCTCAGCGCTTACATAACAATAGCCATGAAGAATTTTCGCGCCTATCGCATCAGGACTCAAAGCATTCGGACTTTTGATAGAATATATCCCCTGCCTGACCTTCTCTAAAAGTCTCTGTCGCGTGTATCTTTTGATAGTGGTGTATAAAGTGTTCTTTTTAATTATACCCCATATCACAGCTAGGTCTGTATCACAAAAAATAACCTGACCGGAATTGACGATTTGCTTTATTTTGTTGTTTTTACTTGTATATATTACGTTCATAAAATATGTACATTATTGTACAGATTATGATAACATATAACAATCAAAAACGCAACTGGAACCGGTTATGCTATAATTATCCTTATGCACTGGTTTTTTATAGCATTGGGCGCCCCGTTTCTGTGGGCGATAGTGAATATCGCCAAATTATCGCCATCGCGATTATGATAATCGGAAGCGTTATATTGTTTATGTGATGAAAAGGAGGATTTCTACTTCTCCACCTGGCTTGAGGCTAGGCGAAGCATTATCTCATGCGTAGCGTTTTCGGTATTGGTGATAATCACAGAAGTATCATCCGCCAAAATATACATCATTACTATTTTATTTTCTTTATCAAAAAGAAGGCGCGCGTTTTTGTTTTCCACAACGCCATTTTGAAATTCTTTAATAAGAAGATACTTTGTTTCCGGAGATAAAGCTACTCCAAAAAATCCGTGCAAATCAGAAAACATTTTCTTTTCCCACGCACGCAAGGAATCAAAAACATCGACATTGGAACGAACCTTAAGCAATATAAAAAAATCTTTGCCCGCAGAAGCATCGGCAGAGACGGGCTTGCTTTCACTATTTACAACTCCCATTAAAAAATTTTCGCTTACAAAAATATCACTTCCAGGAATAAAATTGCCTTTGATAAGAGAAACAAACTGCCTCAACCCCGCCATTTTTTTATCATAAGTGGGATAAATTCCCTGCACCCCGCCTTGTTTGACTAGAGCGGTATTGGTCGCATTCAAAATAGTCTGGACTATTTGGTCCTTGGTAAAATCTTTTATTTCCACAAAAACGCTTTTATCGTTAAAAATCAGAGGCACAAACTGACGTTCCACAGACACGGTTGGGGCTTCTTTAGCGCTTAATAAATAAGACAAAGTAGTCAAACCAATTCCTAAAAGCACAATTCCTATAAACATGAAAAATTTGTTCTTTTTTGATTCCGGAGATGAAGCCATTTTTTCTTTTTCATGCTCCTCTTCTCCATGAATTATTTTTTTTATCAGCCCCCCGCCTGTATCATCTTCAATTACCCTCTCCATATCAGAGGCATAAGTTTTGATAATTTTATTTTGCGTCCTGCCCCCGACGGGGCAAATTTTATTATCTTGCTCCATTTTTATTTTGATTAAAAAAATCTTTGTTTGCCTCTTTGATAGAAAGACCGATTCTGCCCTTCTCTCTATCAATGGAGATAACTTTTACCGGTACAATCATGCCCTCCTTTATTATATCGCTAACTCGCTCAACACGAAATGGGGCCATCTCCGAGATGTGCACCATGCCGTCGGTAAAATGATTAAGTCTGACAAAAACTCCAAAATCGGCAATTTTTACAACTTCCCCTTTGAAAACTTCGCCCACCTTAAATTCCCGCGTCATTTCTTCCACAGTCTTTTTGGCCAATTCCGCCGATTCGCCTTTGCCTGTAAAATAAACAGTGCCGTCGTCTTCAATGGTTATCTCCGCGCCGGAATTTTCTTTAATTTCTTTGATAGTTTTTCCTCCCCCGCCTATGACCATGCCGATCATCTCTGGATTAATTTTAATAATCAAAATTTTTGGAGCGTTTGGCGAGATGTCTTTGCGTGGAATTGAAATTTCTTTTTCCAAAGTATCCAGTATGCTTAAGCGTGCATTTTTTGCCTGCATCATCGCTTCGCCCAATATTTTTATCGGCACTCCTTCCACTTTTACATCCAGCTGAATAGCGGTAACCCCCGTATGCGTACCGGCAACTTTAAAATCCATATCGCCGTAATGATCTTCAGGCCCTTGGATGTCCGTCAAAATTTTGTATCTTTGCATTTCCCCCTCTCCTTTATAAGGAGAGGGTTGGGGTGAGGTCGTATACATCATCAACCCCATAGCAATACCCGCGACCGGCGCTTTGATTGGAACACCGCCATCCATAAGCGCGAGAGTAGAAGCGCAGATTGAAGCTTGAGAAGTAGAACCATTGGATGCCATCGATTCGGAAACCAAACGTATCGTGTATGGAAAATCCATCTCGGAAGGTAACACCATTGCGAGCGCTTTTTCAGCCAGCGCTCCATGGCCTATTTCTCGGCGATTGGTAAATCCGGCTCGACCTGTTTCTCCTGAAGAATATGGCGGAAAATTATAATGATGCATAAATCTTTTCTCTGCTTTGGCTTGCATGCCGTCAACCATGTGCCTATCTTCCGGTCCACCCAAAGTCAAAACCGAAAGCACATGCGTGCCTCCGCGATAAAAAATTCCGGAGCCGTGCAAGACCGTAGATATGCCTCCGGCTTGCGCATATAGATCACGAACCTCGTCCATTTTTCTGCCGTCCGGTCTTTTATTTTCTTCAATCGCTTTCTTGTGCAGAATATCATTTTCGGTATCATCGAATAAATTATCTTCCAAAGTAAAATCTTCCCGCCCCGGATATTTTTCCGCAACCATTTTATTCCAAACATTATGCAGTTCATCAATTTTTGCCTTCCCCGCGCCAGCAAAAATAGCCTCCGGCATTTGGGGCAGAATATTTTCATTAAATAATTTGACAGATTCTGGATCTATCATCTCTTTTTCTATAATTTTTTTTGGCTTGCCTATTTCTTTGACAATTTTTTTCTGGAAATCTTCCAGCTTAGTTATTTCTTTACTGGCTTGAGTAAGAGTTTCTTCAAGCTCCTTTTCCTCTGTCTGATGAGCTGAAGCCTCAATCATATTTATATTCCCATTTTTCCCGCAAACAGTCAGGTCAAATTTGTATTTTGAGTCGTCTTCCCTCAATTTCTGCGAAGGGTTTATCTCCAGAGTTTCGCTTGTGTATTTGCCAATGCGCACACAGCCAATAGGACCATTCCAAGGAATGTTTGAAACAGCCAAAGCGAGAGAAGCGGCGTTTACGGCAAGAATTGTTGAGTCATTGTCATCAACCGAAATAACCGTCACAATTACCTGCACCGCATGACGAATAGACTGTTCAAAAAGCGGTCGCAAAGTTCGGTCAATTACTCGGCTCGCCAATATAGCATCTTCGCTGGGCTTGCCTTCTCTCTTAACAAAACGCGAGCCGGAAATTTTG
>MFTJ01000024.1:0-15515 GCA_001786805.1 Candidatus Nomurabacteria bacterium RIFCSPHIGHO2_01_FULL_39_10
AAACTTCTGCCGCTTCCAGCGCACCACGCCGTTTCCGCCCCTGCCGGCTTCCGCATGTATTTTTATTTCGTCAATGAATGCCATAAATTTTGAAGATATGAGAATGGAAAATTTAAGGAGCCGTGAGTTCCCTGTCCTTCTGTCTCCGAGGGCGAAGGTGGGAAAAATTTTCCATTTTCATATCTTACTTTAATAGTGCTAATTCTGCTAATTTGATAGCCCCCTCTTTTGACTTTGCAGCTGAAAGAAATAAATTATTGTGGCAAAAGACCGCATCTTTCACCCCTGTTGCATCCTGCAATTCCTTTTTTTGTAATCCCGCCCACAATGCCGGAAAATCTTTTCTGTTTCCAAAACTGTCTTTCTCTTTTCTCATAGCCACAGCATACCAATCCTCCTTATCGCCCGAAACCGCAAAAAGGGGTTCTGTAAAATCCTGCAAAGCATCCCAAATTTCAAATCTGGAAACTTTTGGTTTATCCACAACAATCAATCTTTTATCTTCCGTTTTTTTGTAAAAATCTCTGATAATTTTTGTAACCTCTGTTTGGTCATTCGCTTTTTTTATTTCTCTTTTTAAAATTTCTTTCGCCCAAACAAGCGCTTTGGCAAATTGTCCGTCCTTTTCCATATCTTCAAGAGCGGTCGGCGAAAAGGTGGCAAAAACATCCTGTATGGTATACACCGAAATATCCGGAAAATTGCTTTTAAATAAATCAATTCCGTTATCGTTCGCATCCACCGACATCACAAGTTTTTTTTCAATAAAATCAGCGGTCTCCCTGCTACCTGCGACCTCAATGCCGAATTTCCGCCAGACAAGACCAAAAGAAGAATAGGCTATGCCGTTTTCTCTCTTGCCTACCCCGAGGGTCTGATGGTGGTCAAACCGATTATTTTTCTCATCATATATTCCGCCCACATCAAAAACATAATCTCCATTTTTTATAATTTCTTCATCACGAGTGCGGGTTATTTCACCCGTCTCGCCGTTCTTTTCCAAATAAATCAAAAGCGTAGCGGCGACAAAAATATCATCCGAATGAAAAGAGCCGTCGTGTGTTACTAATTTTTTATTCTTCTTGATAATTTTTTTTAAAAAAGACATCTAAATTTAGAAAAGCGAATCGACGACTTCTTTGACCAAAGTTCCGTCCGCCTTGCCCTTCAAGTCTTTCATTAATGCCGACATGAGCATGCCTTTTTTGCTCGCATCGGCAATTCCCAATTCTTCTTTCTTTGCTTTGGCGATTTTTTCAACCTCGCCTTTACCCATCATTTTCGGCAAGTAAGTTTCTAAAATTACGAGTTCTGACTCTTCTTCTTTCACCAAGTCTTCCCGCCCGCCTTTCTTGAACTGTTCAATGGAATCTTTTCTCTGCTTTGCAAGCTTGGCGATGACAGCAACCGCTTCTTCGTCCAAGAGCATTTCCTGAGGCTTTTTATTTTTCGCGACTAGTTCATTGGTAAATGCCGCGGACATTGCCCGAAAAGCCTTCAAGCGCAGAGCATCGCGCGCCATCATCGCTTCCTTTATTCCAGATTTTATTTGTTCGTGCAACATGGTAGAAAGGGAATTTTTTCGTTTATGGGGTCTTTCGCAGGCTGACGAGCCGAGAATGAGCAATTTTTCAGCAGAAAAATATGCGACCCCAGAAACGATAAAGTTTCCTTTCTACATTATAGCAAATTATGTTAAAATAATGAAATGTCAAAGTTAATATTTTTTGATACAGAAACCACAGGCAACGAAACGAGGGATTTTTTGATCCAAATCGCCTACAAGACAGGTAGTGAAAAATTTGTCGGTCTCTATAAACCAGAAATTAAAATTCCACCGGAAGCTTCCGCTGTCCATCACATAACAAACAAAATGGTCACAGACAAGCCATCTTTCGCGGAGAGTGGCGATTTAGAAAAAATCAAAGCGCTTTTTGAAGATGAAAATTCCGTCGTCGTAGCTCACAACGCGCCTTTTGATTTGATGATAATAAAAAAAGAAGGCATCACGCCCGCAAATTTCATCTGCACACTCAGAGTCGCTCGGCACCTGGATAAAGAAAATAAAATAGAACAATACAAACTGCAATACTTGCGTTACTACCTAGATATAGAAATAGACGCCACAGCACATGATGCCTTGGGTGATGTCTTGGTATTGGAAAAACTTTTTGAGAGACTAAAAAATAAAATTATGTCTGAAGATAAAATAAGCGAGGGTGAAGCAATAGATAAAATGATTGAAATTTCTTCCCACCCTTCCATATTTACAAAACTAAACTTTGGCAAGTATAAAGGCAAAAATATAGAGGAAGTCTTGCGGATAGACCGCGGATGGCTAGAATGGTTGCTTCGCGAAAAAGAAAAAAGCGGGCAAATAGATGAAGATTGGATATATACTTTGAAACATTATTTGGGGAAATAGTTACCTAACTTTTACGACCGTTTGAGTTAGGTAAATTGAAAGTTTTACGTAAGTGCCAATCGTTTTCTAATTTTTCTACTATCATATATAAAATATCTTTACCAATTTTAAAATCTGCTTTTAATAGAGAAATTAGATCCTCGCAGTCGTACGGATAAATCCAAACGCTATTTTGGAGTCTGATAAAACCAATTTGAAACAAAGTCATCCGTAGCAGAGCTCGAGTTTTCTTTTGAGATTCTCTTATATCAAAAGTAACTATACGCCAGCGACCGTCCCATTTCTTGGGAATTTTTAATTTAAAATCGTGTTTATCCAAAAAATCCAGCTTGCTCTCCCCTTTTGAAGTAATACGCGCAACTTTCTTTCCATTTATTTCTACTATCTCAATAAGACCTTTTTCTCTAAGACGCATAAAGGAATCATTTATGGAATATTTCAAATTCTTTTTTCTTTTGAAAGTTCCCTCAAATTGTTTCATGACCGATAAAACATTAGGCGCAACAGCAACCACAGCAAGCATGCCAGCGGTAAAAACTGTATTCAAAATTATTTTTTGAATATTCTTGCGTTTATCTTTCTTTTTGATTTCTTGCTCTAAATTCCCCATAAAAAGAATTATATATCTCAAATTCAAAATTACCTAACTTTTCCGACCGGCAGAGTTAAGTAATTTGTTGAAAAAGAAAAACTTGCAAAAGTTGTGTGTGTTAAATTTTTTCACGAAAGGAACAATTATGCACATAAAATTAGTCAGTTGGTCCAAAGGAAAAAGCGTCAACCAAATAACGGACGAAATCGTAATGGTGACAGGAAAAAATCTTGATGGCAAGTTAAGAATAGAACAATTTTTTAATTCGTCTTCTAAAGACCAATCTCAACCAGTTTTCAGCATGCCTGACATTGACGACAGAGATGTTGTCAATTTAGCTACGAAAGGAATCGTAGTGAAAATTGTGTAACGCTGGAGAAGCACCACCCCGCTTGCAAGAGACCGCTTGGCTCTTGCAGGCGGTTTCTTATTTTAATTTGATTTTTTGTGCTAAAATATATCTATGCAAAACATTGTTTGGATTTTTATAGCAATTTTGGGAGGATTAGTAGTGGGATTTTTTATATTTGGAAAAAGGAAAGAAGATAGCGAAAATAAAAATGAAAAAGAAATCGGCTTAAATTTGATTTTAACGCAGATAAATGAGCTTTCGCGAACGGTTGATAATAAAATTGGCGAAAGCCATAAGCAAGTCAATGAGAGTTTGAAATTTCACTCTTCTGAATCAAATAAAATAATTCGCGATGTAACGGAGAGGCTCACAAGACTGGACGAGACGAATAAGCAAGTAATTTCTTTTGCCGACCAATTGCAGAGCTTGGAAAACATTTTGAAAAATCCAAAACAGCGCGGAATACTCGGCGAATATTACTTGGAAACAGTTTTGAAAAATGTCCTGCCACCCGGGAGTTACCAGATGCAATATGAATTCCCAGACAAAACAATCGTGGACGCCGTTGTTTTTGTAAAAGATAAAATAATTCCGATTGATTCCAAATTCTCGCTGGAAAATTACAACAAGATGGTGGAAGAACGAGACAGTGCAGAAAAAAAGAAACTAGAAATAATTTTCGTTAATGATTTAAAAAATAGAATTACAGAAACTGCAAAATATATCCAACCAACAAAAGGCACGACTGATTTCGCTTTTATGTTTATTCCCCACGAAGCCATTTATTATGATTTGATTACAAACAAAGTCGGCGCGGGCGAAGACAATGAAAACCTGATTCAGCGCGCTGCCGGAAAATATAAAGTCATCATCACGAGTCCAACTTCTTTTCTCGCATACTTGCAAACTGTATTGCAAGGACTTAAAGCTTTGAAAATAGAAGAGTCTGCAAAAGAAATAATCAAAAAAGTGGCTGACCTCGGCAAGCATTTGAAATCTTATGATGAATACCACCAAAAACTCGGAAACGCCTTGGGTACGGTGGTAAACCATTACAATACTTCAAACAAAGAATTAAAAAAGATAGACAAAGATGTACTCCGCATCTCCGGCTCTTCACCAGACTTGGCACTACTTGAAATTGAAAAGCCTAAAGTTGAGGAGTAAGTATCGTATCTGAAAAATCCGCATATGCTAGAATCTCAGATATTGTGAAATCTAAAATATAGATTTTCAATTTTTCTCTAAAAATGCTATATTTCTTCTACGACCTCATCGTCTAACGGCTAGGACAAATCCTTCTCAAGGATTAAATCGGAGTCCGATTCTCCGTGAGGTCACAAATTATTATTTGATTAAATAAAAAATAAAAGCTATACTCTTGTTATGCAAAAACAGGCGAAGAAAGTTATAATTTTGACCATCGGGGTTATTTTCATAATATTTGGCTTAATCGGCTTGGTCTTGCCTTTCCTGCAGGGAATTATTTTTCTGATTATCGGCTTTCTTCTGATTTCTCTTTACTTTCCGAAAGTTCGCGCACACATACGAAGGCACGCGCAAAAATCTGCGTCCGTCCTTTCTTTTTTTGATAAAACTGAAAGATGGCTGGCAAAATTTATCGGAGAAGTCTAAGTGTTAAACACTCGGTGTTTAACACTTTCATTTCTTTTTCAGCCACTCTTCATCCTGCCTAACCAATAATTTATTTTTATTTTCTTTATCAAAAAGTATCGCTTCTACCACGCGCTCCATACGCATACCTTGGGAGCCCTTCACGAGAACCAAGTCTCCCTTCTGCACAAAAGTTTCCATAAATTTCCCCGCTTCTGACGATTTTAGAAATTCAAAAATACTGCCGGGATTCATGCCCGCCCCGCCAGAAGCGGGGTAAACCTCCATCGCGCCTTCTTTTATTGCTTGCGCCCTTGGTCCCACCACTATCAACACATCGCAATTTTCTTTCGCGGCTCTGCCGACATTTTTATGCGCCTCTTCCGTGTGCTTGCCTAGTTCCAGCATGTCGCCCAAAACTGCGATTTTTCTTCCGGAACATTTTACTTGCCCTAAAGTTTTAAGCCCAGCTTCACAGGCAAAGGGAGAAGAGTTGTAGGTATCATCAATAATCATTGTGTCATGCAAGCCCCCCAATAATCTCATGCGTCCCGGCGCAACGTCATAATTTTTAAGCGATTCTATTGCATTAATCATGTTAAATTTCAATCCTAAAGCAAGCGCGAGAGATGCTAGAGACGCATATATATGATTCCTGCCAAAAACTCCCTCAATAACCACAGGCAAACTGTCTCCTCCCTCATCTACGCGAAAAATTACTCCCTTTGGAATGCCATTTTCGTCATATGAAATGCTATCGGCGGAAGCTAAGACATTAGAGCCTTCTTTAAATCCAAAAGTAAGGGTAATATTTTTGGTTTTTGTTTTCATCTCCAGCACGTCATCATCATCGGCATTCAGTATCAGAAGTCCGTCTTTTTTTAAAGTTTTTATTAAGCTGCTTTTTTCTTCTATCAAAGATTTACGCGAAGGGAAAAATTCTATGTGCGCCGGCGTTTCTCCTATCGCGGTGATAATGACTACATCTGCTTTGAGCCACGAAGCCGTGCGGCGCATATCGCCCTCCTTGCCTATGCCCGCCTCCAGTACCAGCCAAGCCGGATATTTGTGCGGATAAATATAGAGCCAAAGACCTTTTAAAATATTGAGAAGCCAGCGAAAAGGATTGTTCCACCCATTTGGAATACCTAAAATAGTAAGCGGCAATCCTATTTCGCTATTGTAACTTTTATCACTTTTGCGGACATACGCTGATTTGGAAATTACCGCATAGACGGCATCTTTGGTGGAAGTCTTGCCGATGCTTCCGGTAATGGCGATAATTCTCGGTTTATACTTGGAGATGACCAATTGCGACTCTATCCGCAAGATATATGCTATTGCTTTTTTAAAAATGTTTTTCATGGATTTACAGCGCCTAAGGCGCTGGCTAACCAGTGCCTTAGGCGCTGTCTATCTATCCGGCGGGATTTCATAATAATTCAATAAAAAATTGGTGATATCCAAGAACGGCTTGGTCCAAGTGGTTGCGGAATATTCCACCCCTTTTGGATTTATGGCATAAAGAAAAACTATAAATTTCGGTTCATGAGCCGGAAAATAGCCCATGAAAGAATGGGTATACCTATCTTCATAGTATCCTCCCGTGGTGTTGTTCGCAACCTGCGCCGTTCCTGTTTTTACCGCTACGCTAAAATGCTCCAGTCCCGATTTCAGTCCCTTATCCATAACTTCCACAAGCATGCTGGTGATTTCTTCGGAAGTTTCAGGGCTTATTTTTGCGCGGGTAACAGGATGCGATATTTTCTTGGAAGTGCCGTTATTATATTTTATTTCTTTGACGACATGAGGCACAACTAAATTTCCTCCGTTGCCGAGCGATGCCAACGCGCGAATGAGCTCAATGGGAGTCAGGGCTATTCCCTGACCAAAAGCGGCATTGGCATATTCAATTTCTCGGGGACTATTTAATATATTAGAAACAAGCCCGCTCGTTTCGTTGGGCAAATCAATTCCGGTTTTGTCTTTTATTCCGTAAGAGAGTAGGTACTCGCGCAGGCGTTCTTTGCCCAGTTTTTGTTGCACAAAAACCATTCCGGTATTGAGAGATTGATTGAGTACATCCTGCATTGTCGTGTTCGGACCTCTTCCCCTTTTATCAAAATTGGTAATTGTATGCTTCTCAACTACAACTTCGCCTTTGTCATCATACACGGTGAGAGGCGTCACAACTTTAGCATCCAAAGCTCCCGCCATTATCAATGGCTTGACTACCGAGCCAAACTCTAAAACATTTTCCACAATCGGATTGGAAAAAATGGAAACATTTTTAATCTGAGAAAAATCATTTGGATTAAAGTCGGGCTTGACGCCGATTGCGTAAATGGAGCCGTCTGTCGGATTCATAATGATTCCCCCCACGGAGTCTATTTGATATTTATCTTTCACCTCTCCTAATTTCTTTTCCAAGAAATTCTGAACCGTGGGTTCGATGGTGGTGACTATGTCTCCTTCGGATGTTTCGTTTTTGAATAAAGTTTTTTGAATGTCGGAAAAAACTTCCGCGAAAAAATTCACATAAAGATCTTTTCCTGTTCGCAGAAGTACGCTGTTATAAGATCTCTCTAGACCATAACGTCCACCAAGCTCCGCGTCTTTGTACCCCACAAGTCCCAGCGCATGGGAAGCGAGAGAATTTCCCGGATAAAAGCGCCATTTTTCTTTAAAAATGCTGATGCCGGGAATTTTAAGAAGAGACACGGCATCCGCTTTTTCTTTTGTGAGATAATTGGCAATTTCCTCGTAGGGATCATTTTTCTTTCTTGCTTTTGTTATAAAATCTTGGTAATCCAGAGGAATTATTATAGAGAGCGTTTCGTAAACATTTTCCGGCTCGGCAATTTTTCCAGGATTTATGGCAATCTTGAAACCGGTTGCTTGGGCGACAGCCGTGACAAGCCCGCCATCTTTGCCGCCCGCGCCCTTGTTTTGAAAAAAAATCGTCCCGCGCTCATAAATATTAAGAGAAGGCGTGACATACTGCCGGTCAGCTAGTTCCGAATAAGCTTTGCCACGTACAATCTGCACCAAAAAAAGTTTGGCAGACAGAACCAAACCAAAAACTACGATACATAGGAGGATTATCTTGGGTCTGGAAATAAAACTAAAGGTCATTTTGGACTATTTTTACGCTAGAAGAAACCGTAGGCAGAAAACTGAGAGCCTTGCGGGTCGCAAAATTCGCTTTTATCTCTTTAAAACCAAGAGAATATGAAAGGGCAAGATCAACATTGTTAGACATGGACAAATAGGCAAACTCTAGATCGCCGACTTCACTTGAAAGGACGCGCGCATCCGCTTCAAAACTTCTGCGTTCCACGATATTCATAACCATATTTCCCAAAAATAAGACATACAAAAGAGCGAGCGCTCCGAAAGAGCCAATGATGATGTTGAAAGCAAGCTTCTCAATGTTGTTGTTTACAACACTGACGCTCCTCACATACATATTGAATTTTGAACTTATTGCTTTCATATCTTTTGTATAATTCTCAATTTTGCGCTTCGCGCCCTAGAATTATTTTTAATTTCTTCTTTTCCCGCCGTAATCGGTTTCTTGCTTATTAAAATCGCTTTTTTTTCATTCGCTTGTTTTTTGAAAAATCTTTTTACTATCCTGTCTTCTAAACTATGGAAAGAAATGACCGACATTCTGCCTCCCTCTTTTAATGTCTGAAATCCTTTTTCTAAACCTTCCGATAATGCGCCCAATTCGTCGTTGACCGCTATGCGTATTGCTTGGAAAGTTTTGGTGGCGCAGTGTATCTTGCTCTTTCTGAACCTTGCCGGTATCGCTTCCTCTATAACTTTTACCAAGTCAAAAGTGGTTTTAATTTCCTGCTTCTTTCTCGCTTTCGCTATCGCCCCCGCAATCCTGCGAGCTTGGCGTTCCTCGCCGTAGCCGTAGATAACATCCGCCAGACTTTCTTCTCCCCAAGTGTTCACAACTTCATAAGCTGTGACATCTGAGGGAGTTGGATTTTCTTTCATAGTCATGATGAGAGGCTCATCTCTCATAAAAGAAAATCCTCGTCCAGAACTTTGGAGTTGGTCTGAACTTAAACCCAAATCCAAAATAATTCCATTAACTGTTTTGGGAGCCGAACTCCCAAATGGGAGCTCGGCTCCCAAAACTTTATCTAAATTTCTAAAGTTGGCTTCATGGAAAGAAATATCGCAACCTAACTCTTTGAACTTGCTTTTGGCTTTTATGAAAACTCCTTTGTCCTGGTCAAGCGCGATTATTTTTACACCCGGATTTTTTTTGCAAATTTCCAGGCTGTGTCCGCCTCCGCCGAACGTGCCGTCAACCACGATAAGTTTTTCATTCCCCGCCTTCTGCGGAGCAAACAAGCCTTCTATAGCTTCATTTAAAAGAACTGTCTTGTGTCTGGTTACCCCCTCCGTATTTGTCATCTTATTTGCTTTCGTTTCCAAGCCTCTCTGCCAACTGCTCCGCCTGCTTAGAAACCATTTCCTTCTGCTCCGACCATGCCTTTTCATTCCAAACCTCCAGCCTGTCCCTCACTCCGATAATTGCCGCTTTGTCCCGAAGACGTATCCCCTCCTGTAAAAATTCAGGTATCAGCATTCGTCCGATTGAATCTATTTCCACTTCCGCCGCCCGTCCAAACATATATCTGTTGAAATTTCTCTGGTCAGCTTTCAGGAAAGACAAATCTGAATCGGAACTGGAAAGTTTCTGGCTAACCTTTTCCCATTCTTTTGTTGTGAAAATGAACAAGCATTGTCCCAACCCCGGTGTGATAATAATTTTCCTGCCGAGCTCCTTCCTGAACTTTGCCGGCATTGAAACTCTGTTCTTCTCGTCTATGGTGTGTATATATTCGCCGATTAGCATAAAATTATTATTTCCCACTTTTTCCCACTTCATATATATTGTAAACCACCAGTAAAATAGCGCAAGCTTAGATACAAACTAAACTGTGGATAACTTTCTATTGAATTTTATATTTCTTGACCCTATACTCCGGTAGTTCGTCGGGGACCCTGCGGTTCTGAATTTAAACCTGTACCCGAGAGTACGGAAATTGGGGTTTGTAACAGCCTCAGTTTAAACCTGCGCCAGAGAGTGCAGAAATTCAGTTCCGTAGGGTTATCTCCTTACGAACAAAGGCGCGATGCGCCAACGGCCCCCGAAAAGTCAATTTTTTGATTTATCGGGTGCTTTTATTTTCACGGAGAATCTTTATTTCTTACTATCTTTTACATATGTTCAAGATGGTAAGAAAATTATTTTTTCAATTTCGGTTGACAAACTACGACATTAGAGTACGATTCAAGCAGTTTTGGGTTGGCCGGAACACCGTGGGGTGAAGAGGGAGGAGAACCTCCCCACCCGTTAACACGGCAAAGCCCGCGCCCAAAAACACTTTGGGTGATAAAACACCCGAAGTTGCGCCTGGAGATCCTCCTTTGGTATCAGATCAAAGTAATTTCCGGGCGCTAATTATTTTAAAGATAATTTTTTTAAAAATAAACTTAATAAAAAAATGTTGGAAAATTATAAATTTGTAGTACTATTATATTGTTCGATCCCCAACCCACGAGTCTGTCGGGAGCAAAAGGAGGGGGTACCGCCGACCACCCCATTGGCTAGCATCAGCTTTGGGGATGTGACTCGTTCCCGACAACTCGTGGGCATCTCTGGCGTTTTTTAAAAACGCCAGAAAAAGACGCCTCGGAAACAACAAGTTTTCTGGGGCTTCGCTTATTTGACGAGTCCTGGGGATCTTTTTTTTTACGGAGAATTTTTTTCTTTTAATTTTATTTCTTTAAGCAGTTGTTTTTCTTTTTCTTTCAGATACTTGTGTTGCTGTTTAATACATTTATTTACATTAAAATCTGGATTTGACTCCAAATTTTATCCCTGCGACCGTCAATTTTAACATATCCTGCAATTGTTCTGCAGTCAAGTGCGCATATTGCGGCTCTTCTTTTATTTTTTCTAGATGTAGATTTACTTTGTGTTCTTTCATATTTTTATTGCAAATAATTTTTTAATTTTTAACCGGCTTCAAGAGCGGAAAAAGCTGAGTCTCGCGCACGGGCCTGTCCATAAGGAAACTGAAGAGCCGTTCGGATAGACCAAAACCAAAAGCCGGAGGCATGGCGTATTCAAGCGCTTCCACGAATTCCATATCCGCCATTTGGGCTTCATCATCCCCCGCATCGCGCAGAGCCTGCTGTTCCATAAATCTTCCGCACTGGTCCACCGGGTCATTGAGCTCACTAAAGCCTTTGCCCATTTCACTGCCTGCCAAGATGACTTGGAATCTTTCTACCGTCTTTGGATTATTTCTATTCCTTTTTGCAAGGGGTTCCAGATAAACCGGCACATTAATCAGAAAACCGGGACCAGCGATTTCTTTTCTGATACTCTTCCAAAGCAAATCAATTCCTCTTTCCATACTCACACCTCTAATTGCTTCAGAGGTATTTTCTATAAGCTTAAATTTCCCTAGTACGTCAATAACTTTTTCTAATTTAGTATCTAAAGGATCTATTTTAAATTTTTCTTTTATAATTTTGCAAAAGTCATACATTTCCCACTCCGCTCCCATGTCCACGTCCAGCCCTTTTATTTTAAATTTTGTGGTACCAAAAACTTTTTTTCCAATCAACCGGTACAACTCTTTCGTCATTTCCATACCCGTCTCATAATCCGCATAAGCCATATAGTATTCAAGCTGGGTATAATCCTGCAGATGCTCCGACGAAATGCCTTCGTTCCGGAAAATGCGTCCAATTTCAAATGTACGCGGGAAACCTCCGACTAGAAGTTTCTTCTGCCATAATTCTCCTGCGGAAATTCGCAGATATACATCAATATCAAGAGCATTATGGTGTGTTATAAACGGACGAGCATCCGCTCCTCCTGTGGTATTTTCCAAAACCGGAGTTTCTACCTCCAGAAAATCTTTTGAAATCATATATTCGCGGATGGTGTTCCAAAACTTCGCTTTTTTTTCAAAAAGGTCTTTAAGTTCCGGATTCATTAAAATATCTAGGTATCTTTTTCTAAATCTTTCTTCCACATCCTGCAAACCATGCCATTTTTCCGGAAGTGGCCTCAAGCTCTTCGAGAGCATACGCCAGTCTGTCGTTTCGAGTGTTTTTTCTCCCCTCTTGGTCGCAAAAAAAGTGCCTTGAAGTTCCACAAAGTCCCCAATGTCGGCAACTGCGCTAAAAAAATTTAATTTATCTTCGCCTAAAACATCTTTTTTCAGCAATCCCTGAAAAGAAGCGGTGCCGTCATTTAACGTCAAAAAAACTATCGCGCCCTGCCCACGAATAGACATTATTCTACCGGCAATCCATTTTACTTCTTTTTTCCCGCCACGGCGGGCAGGTTTTTCTAGAGCGTCAAAATTTGCAACCGCCTCTTTTAAAGAAATTTCCCTTTTTGACTCTGCCGGGTATGGGTTCACGCCTTTCTTTTTTAAAAGTTCCAGCTTTTTTATTCGGGTATCTCTAATTTCGTCGATTGAAGACATTAAGATACACTAATTATTTTATAATTGACTGCGCCATTTGGAGTATTAAAAGAAATATTATCGCC
This sequence comes from Candidatus Nomurabacteria bacterium RIFCSPHIGHO2_01_FULL_39_10, assembly GCA_001786805.1. Lineage (GTDB taxonomy): Bacteria > Patescibacteriota > Minisyncoccia > Phycocordibacterales > UBA9973 > UBA9973. The sequence goes on from MFTJ01000024.1 coordinate 12,587, forward strand.
TTTTTTCTTGCCAAAAAGCGCTTCGCCAAAAGGAGATTTATGGGATATTTTGCTTTTCGCAGTATCGGCCTCTTCGGAGCCTACTATAGTATAAGTTATATCCTCCTTTTTTCTTTCTTTCTGCACCACCACTTTAGAGCCGACTTCAACTGTGTCTCCCCCATGCCTCTTGAAAGTCTGCGAGAACTCTAAAATTTTTTCTATGTAAAGTATGCGCGCTTCCAGCTTGCCTTGGTCTTCGCGAGCTTGATGATATTCCGCGTTTTCGGATAGGTCTCCCAGCGATTTGGCGTACTCCAAGCTAGCCAAAATTTCTTTTCTCTTTGGTCCTTTCAAATCTTGAAGTTCTTTTTCCAGTTCCTTCCTTTTTTCTTCAGTTATGTAATCTGCTGATTGAAGCATTATTTAAATTTAATCTTTTTTTGTCGGAAAGTCAATGAATTTTACAAAATTATATTTATATGATAGCCTATGGAGTATGGCAAACACAGTAATAGAGGTCAGAAAAAATCCAAACGAAAACAATTCAAGCGTTCTGCGCCGTTTTTCGCGCAGGATTCAGGAGTCCGGTATTATCCGCAAGGTCAAGGGTACCCGCTATAACTTGCGCAAGGAATCAAAACTCAAAGTAAAAAACAGCGCCTTGAAGCGAATGGCTCGCAGAAAAGAGATAGAACTGCTGAAAAAACTCGGCAAAATGGTGACTAAATAAGAATATGCGTTTTGAAAAGCTGAAAAACGATATTTTGGGTAAACAATACTCTTTGTCTATAGCGTATGTTTCCGAAAAAAAATCTAGAGAAATAAACAAGAAATACAGAAACAAAGACAAACCCGCGAACGTGCTATCTTTTGCTTTGCGCAAAAATGAGGGCGAACTTATCCTTTGTCCGGCAGTCATCAAAAGAGAAACTAAAAATTTTGGCAAAAGTTTTGACCAGCTTTTTGGATTTTTAGTTATCCACGGAATGCTGCATTTGAAAGGTCTTCAGCACGGTAAAAAGATGGAGAAATTAGAAAAGTTTTATTGTAAGAAATACAAGATTTAATCTTTAAATATTTCTACTAACTTCTCTTTTTTATTCGCATATTCAAAAGGGTTTATTGCTTTACCATTCAAAAAACTTTCATCTTCAAAATCAGTCGCAACCCAACGCCACTTTTTTTTGCCATTTATAATACATTCAACCGACTCAAGAAATACTCCTGTTGAAAAAATTGTTGTTTGATTGTTTGTCTTCATTTTTGTTTTTGAATTATGAATAAATATTTAAACCCTCGAAGATAGGAGTTGTGTTGCCTCGCTCTTTCGTGTTAAAAATAAATCAGTCATTATTTTTTGTGCAATATGTTTCGCAAAATTAACTGGTTTACCGTGATGATCAGATAAAATCTCAAGCTGTAAAATATCATTTTTGCCTATGTCATTTGAAAGTCGTGGCTCTATGTCCATCAAAAAATTGACAGCAAAACTTGCAGATAGCAGATATTCACTTTTTTCAGTAGAAGATACGCTATCAAAACAACTTTTTGCAACATCAAAAGCCGAGTTTTTGACAACCTCAAGATTTGTCTTATTCTTCAGTTTTTCTTCAAACGAAACAAGCAGAGCGTATTCAAAGGATTTACCTGTTGTCATTTGTTTTGAATTCATACTTGCCATAAATTTATTTCAGCGGTTAGTTAGACCTCCCAGTTTTCTAATTATATCCCATACAAGCCTTAAAATCAAAACAACTAACATCTTGAGCTTGGAAGTAATAATAAATAGTAGTACAATGGAGAGAGCAGAAGCAAAATACTTGTCCCATACTAAATTTTAATTACATGGTATAATAATAAGTATTAATATAATAAATAAAATTTTAGTACTGGGATGATAAGAAATATTTCAGTCGGAATAGACGTGGGCTCTTTCATGACCAGAGTCGTGGTGGGAGAATTTTTAAAAGGAGAAAAAAATCCTAAGATTATTGGCGCGGGAGAAAGCATAAGTCAAGGTATGCGGCGTGGATACGTGGTAGATACTTCTTCTCTTTCAAAATCAATAAGGTCCGCCGTATCCATGGCGGAAAAAACTTCCGGCATAAAAATAAAGCGGGCGTTTGTCACTATCGGCGGCATAACTCTGCGCGGGGAAAATAGTTCCGGTTCGGCGATTATTTCCAAAGCTGACGGTGAAGTTACATCCCTCGATGTAAATAAAGCTCAAGAAGATGCGGAAGACAATTTAAATTTAAATAACAAGAAAATAGTCCAAGTCTCCCCTATTTCCTTCCGGCTTGATGGCAAGGAGGTGCTAGGCAGGCTGGAGGGTATGCGCGGAACAAAGCTTGAAATAAAAGCTCTTTTTGTGACTTACTCTATCCAGCACTTGGAAGATTTACTGACCGCCATTGCCGATGCAGGAGTGGAAACTATCGACATCATACCTTCACCTGTCGCATCCGGTCACGTCGCGCTATCGGAAAAACAAAAAATCGTGGGAGTGGCATTGGTGGATATAGGACATCAAACAACTTCGCTCTCGGTTTTTGAAAATGGATTACTGATGTCGGTTTATACTTTTGGAATTGGTTCTTGTGATATTACGAATGACATTGCGCTTGGACTGAAAATTCCGCTCGAAGAAGCGGAAAGTTTAAAACTTGGCAATGTGCTGCAGGACAATTCAAAGAAAAAACTGGATGAGATTATTGAAGCGCGCCTATCGGATATTTTTGAACTGATAGAAAATCACCTAAAAAAAATAAAAAGGGCGGAACTCCTGCCGGCGGGTATCATATTTGTCGGCGGCGGTTCAAGCATTTCTAACTTGACTACATTTTCAAAATCCGCCCTGAAACTCCCCTCCGGCATAGGCACAACCGAGTTTTTTGGCAACTTAAAAACTAAACTTCGCGACTCTTCTTGGTTTTCCGCTCTCGGT
>MFTJ01000024.1:15528-18128 GCA_001786805.1 Candidatus Nomurabacteria bacterium RIFCSPHIGHO2_01_FULL_39_10
AAATAAAATTAAGTCAGGAATGAGGCAATTGATGCCGTAGTACACCTAGATACTCTAAAAAGATAAGGGGCTTGCCCTGCACCAAACTTGTTTTGGTGCAGGGTTGCTTTTTTCTGCTTCGGTGCTAGTATGCTTTTATAACAATAAATGAGGAGCGTAAGTAAATTTATTTGCTTGACGTCCGAATGCCGTTGTTATATGGTAACCTATATATCATTAATAAATCAAAATTATGCCAAAAATAAACCAGCCAATAGAGAGTTTCGCCCGCATTGTGGTCATCGGAGTCGGAGGTTCCGGTAAAAACGCCATTAACCACATGATAAATTCCAAGGTGAAGGGAGTCAGCTTCATTTGCATGAATACCGACACGCAGGATCTGCATCATTCTTTGGCCGAGAAAAAAATCCATATAGGAAAAAATTTGACAAAAGGTCTCGGCGCCGGCATGGACCCGGAAGTCGGCAAAAAAGCGGCTGAGGAAACAAAATCAGAAATCCAGGATGTCATCAAAGGCGCGGATATGATTTTTATCGCCTGCGGAATGGGCGGAGGCACCGGCACAGGCGCGGCTCCGATTGTCGCTCGCGCGGCAAAAGAGCAAGGCATACTTACTGTCGCCGTTACAACCAAACCATTTTTCTTTGAAGGCAGTCATCGCATGAAAATTGCGGAAAAAGGAATTGATGAGTTATCAAAAGAGGTGGACGCGATTATCGTGATTCCAAATGACAAGCTTCTCCAGCTAGCCGACAAAAACACGAATTTCAAAGATGCTTTCAAGAGTTGTGACAACGTTTTGCGCCAGGCGGTGGAAGGCATTTCCGACCTCATCACCACTCCCGGCATCATCAACGTTGACTTCGCCGACATTAAAGCGGTTATGCGAGACGCCGGCAGCGCCTTAATGGGCATCGGTACCGCGTCAGGTGAAAAACGCGCAGAAAATGCAGCTTTGGCAGCGATTAATTCCCCTCTTCTGGAAATTTCAATCCACGGCGCCAAGGGTGTTCTCTTTGCTATCTCCGGTGGCGATGATCTGACTATTCATGAAATTCAGGAAGCGGCCAAAGTAATCACCGAATCAATAGACAAAGACGCAAAAGTTATCTTTGGCACGATTTTGGATGAAAAATTAAAAAAAGGCGAAATTAAAGTCACCGTTATTGCCACCAATTTCCCCACTGATATGCCCCGCAAAAGTCTTTTTAGCGGGACAGCCGGAGCGGGCGGAACACTGCTCAAAGATGAGAATCCTGCTACAGTAAAGAAGGAGATAAACAACACCATCAGCAACACCATGAGCAATAATGATTTCATCAAAAAGGGAGACGGCAAACCTGCCAAAGAAATCATCATAGAAGACGATAGCGACGACTGGAGCGCCGTTCCGGCGTTTCTACGAAGGAAAAAATAGTATATAATAGACAGATGGTTTACGATTTAATAATCATAGGGGGCGGACCGGCTGGCGCGGCGGCGGCGGTTTACGCTTCCCGCAAAAGATTGCAGACACTTTTCATAACATCCGAATGGGGCGGGCAGTCTGTTGTCTCTGAACAGATTTATAACTGGATTGGAACGACTTCCCTATCCGGAAACGAGCTGGCGGAAAATTTTAAAAAACATGTGCTAGCGAACGCGGGAACGGGACAAACTTTAGAAGTAAAAGAGGGCGAGAAAGTTACAGCGGTTGAACCGCTGGGAACTGAGTTTAAAGTTAAAACCGAGTCCGGTCAAGAGTTTCAGGCAAAAACAATTTTAATCGCTACCGGCAGCGGGCGCAGAAAACTGGAAGCAAAAAATGCGGACGCTCTGGAACATAAGGGACTCACCTACTGCGCCTCCTGTGACGGACCTTTTTTTGCCGATATGGACGTAGCCGTTATCGGCGGAGGCAACGCGGGATTTGAAAGCGCCGCCCAGCTCCTCGCCTATTGTAAGTCTGTAACACTCCTGCATAGAAGCGGAAGCTTCCGCGCAGATGAAATTACCGTAGAAAAAATTTTGAAAAATCCGAAAATGAAAGCGGTGACCAATGTGGAAATCTTGGAAGTCAAAGGCGAGAAATTTGTGGAAGGCATAGTTTATAAAGACCGAACCACAGGCAAAGAAACAGAATTGAAAGTCTCCGGAATTTTCGTGGAAATAGGGCAAATTCCAAACACCGGTTTTGCAAAAGACATCATCGCATTAGACGAAATAGGCAGAGTGAAAATAGACCCGATAACCCAAAAAACCGGAACCCCCGGCATTTGGGCGGCCGGCGACTGCACGAATGTCCTCTACCACCAAAACAACATAGCCGCCGGCGACGCCGTCCGCGCGCTGGAAGACATTTACCTTGCATTAAATACGAAATAAAAACAGCCCCGAACTCAGGGCTGTTTTTATAAATTTCTTACTTTGCTGGATGCACAGTGCAAGGCACAGCGCTTCCGCAAGTACAAGTTCCTCCTTTCATATTTTTTTATAAATTAAATGATAATCGCATCAACAGATACGACGACTAAAACGCATCTGTTGTACAAGTATATTATACACCGCACGAATTTGAATTGAGAGTCATCGCGAAAAAATGCGTCGGCGCGAAGCGCCGA
>MFTJ01000025.1 GCA_001786805.1 Candidatus Nomurabacteria bacterium RIFCSPHIGHO2_01_FULL_39_10
AGCTGTGGTGGAGGAAGTCATAGTTGCAGTAGTGGTTCAAGTAGTTGTAGTTCAGGCAGCAGCTGTGGCGGCGGTTGCGGAGGAGGTGGTGATTAAAAAGAGAATGAAACGAGGACAACACATGGATTTAGAACAAATGATTGGCACACAAACGGGACAGAACCAGTATAGTGTTCTGCCCAAAAGATTTCATCTGCTTGGACAAAAAGAACAACAATACTTTACAGATTTGCAACACTACGAGGCTCCCTGGTTGTACGAAAAATTACGCCAAGAAAAACAAATCACAAGCCAAGACGACTACAATCAGCGCTTCACTGAATTCAAAAAATACGTCGCACTGCTCTTCATCTCTCAAGAATCTCTCGGCATGATCAGCCCAAAAGTCGACACCCTCTGGCACCAATTCATCCTCTTCACCCGCCCCTATCATGAATTCAGCCAAAAATTTTATGGACGCTACATCCATCACGACCCCAATACCTCTCTAACCCCTCTCACTCCAGAAATAAACGGAAAATTTGAAGCATGGTATCATACAGTGTATGGATGTTTGCCAGAGGTGTGGAATAATGAAGATACTAATATTCCTCAATAGGGAACTTTGAAAAAGAAGAATTTTAAAGATAATTTATAATAATATCACTAAATCCCAACTATTGCATAGGTTGCTAAAGGCAACTTCGGAACTTTCCGAGTAGGAAAGCTTATCAAAAGGTAAGTTTACCAACAGGTAAGCTCGGAACCACAGTGACAGAGTTCGGAACGCTAGTGACAGAATCACAAACGCAGTGACTTGACGCTAGTGACAGAATTCTCAGTGAGAAGTTTGAGTAGGTGTTACCCTAAGTAACATAAGAAGGCAGTGCCTTCTGTAAAAGATAATTATTGAAACTTATCTACATCTATCTTATTTCCCTCTCTTCAATTCCCTAGCTTTAGGCAGTGGTGACGTGATATCTTGCACACGCGTTAATGCTTGTTCTGCATGCTGAAGCAAAAACGAGAGTATACGCTCCACATTGTGTTGATGCTGTTTAAGACCAACTCCACTTAAGCTATCTGGACGTAATTCCACTGAATTATATTGCGTGTTTGGAGTACGAACAAAGACTTTTGTCACTTTATCCCATGTTAATGTTTGCCCTTCACCTTGGTACATTGCTCCCATACCTATAGAATGAAATCTGCTTTCCTTACGGTCGTTGAAATAAGATGCTCGCCATTGTTCTAGTTGGAAAGTTTTTAATGTAGAGTTATACTCCAATGCATATCTCACGGTGCAAGGTGTGTATTCGGCAGGAATATCAACCGGAAATGAATTTTTGGCGCAATCTTCTGTCGTAGAAAGGGCATACGACTCGTTTGTATCTTCTTTTCGATATAATTTTTTTGATAATGACAACGATTCAAACGGATGAGGCTTTTGAAGAAAATCATATCGTCCTTGGGCAATGCCTTTGAGTAGAGGATGAATTGGCTGATCCATCTTTGGCCGTTGTTCATTCTCTTCTTGCAAAGATTTGACCACAGCTATTGGCTCTTCTTGTACTCCTGCTTGTCCGTTGAGTGAGGAATTATATGACGGTAACATTACGGCTTGCTTTACACCTTGTGGCGGTATCGATTTTTCAGTTGGACAAGGAGGTGGTGATGGACATTGAGATATCTGGCTATCATATTGAGGACATACTACAGCATTATTATGGTTATAACCCACTTCTTTACCACAGCTTGCCGCTAAAACTAAACCTATCAATCCAGTATATAATTTATTCATGGTATATCCCTCCCTAAACCTAATTATATCACTCTAAAATATGCTTGTTTATAAATATTTTGGTCTTTTACTACTTTATAGAAAAAACAACATCTTTATCTATGACCAAAAATCATTTCTCACTCCATGGCCACTCTTGAAACAAGAATACAAATAGGCATCTATCAGCACTACAAAGGCAACCTCTATGAAGTCATCGGCCTCGCCAAACACTCCGAAACAGAAGAAGAATACGTCGTCTACCGTGCACTCTATGGAACCTATGACTTATGGATCCGCCCAAAATCCATGTTCTGCGAAACAATAACCAAAGACGGAACAGAAGTGCCGCGATTCAAGTATATTAGAAAAAAATAATTAATGCTATTATAGTTACTTTTTTTCTTCCACAATCTCAATTCCCGGCAGATAAATATAATACACTGTTTCATTTTGCCGTGTCGTAACCGCCAGCGCTTCTGCCACAGAAATGACACGATACGGAATCTGCCGTCTGCTAAGCTCTTCTTGTAATTGTGCATACTGTTTAATTTTTCTTGAGCGCACAAGCAATATCTCCTGCTGCGGGACATGCGCGGCAATATCTTTCACAAGCGCATCTAATGTAAAAGGAATTTTCGTTTGTACAAATTCAAGATGACCCGTATATTCCATTTTACCCTCTTTCAAGGTGCCGTTCTTTAAATAGATAATGGGCAGTATTCTCAAATTCTATTTTTCCTCCACAAACATCTTTAAATTACAAGAATAATCCCCACAAAATATTCCCATCTATAATCACAATTCAATCTTGCTCTCTCACAAAATCCCCTTCTCGTGCCTGCAACTGTTCAAATACTTTTTTCATTAATCTAGTTTCTATTTTCACCGAATGCGTACGCAAGCCAATGTTAAACGCACTTTCTACATTTTCATACACTCCCACATCAACAAGAATTGGAATACGCTGCGCATGACCAAATGGTGGCACTGCCCCAATCTCACAGCCCGTTTTCGCAACCACCTCATCTGCCGTTGCCATACATATTTTACTCTTCGACCATCCTAACGTAGCTGCAACTTTCTTCGAATCAATTTTTCTATCTGCCGCTACATTCACAATAACCCATTCTTCGCCATTTGTAAACAATAATGCTTTAATCCCCTGCCGTAATTCAAATCCCCGTGTCTGCGCCGCATCTGCGCTCGTAATTACTGCTTCATGCTCAAGATACGTTGGATGAATATCTAAAGAACTAAAGAATGTTTTAATTCGCTCAACTTCTGCCTGGCTCATACTTATTCATTATTGCAAGAAATTTATAAATATATCTCATTTTGTTGCGTAACCTTTAAATAAAAGTATTACTTTAGCTAAAGTATGACTTCACAACTAGTAAAACTGGGACCCAAAGGACAAATATTAATCAACAAAGAATATCGCGAAAAAATGCATCTTCGCCCCGGCAACTATCTGAAAACAATTCTCACCCCGCAAGGCCTTCTCCTCAAACCATTCAATGCCAAAAAAGAGATGGAACACATTCGTAAAATCCGTGAAGAAATCAGTAAACACTTGCCAAAAAACTTTGATAGTGTACACGCCGCAAGGGAAGTACGTCGATGAATATCTTACTTGACACCTCACCTTTAATCTCTTTTTTTGCAGAAGATGTCCATACTGAAAAATCTATTATCTTATTTAACGACATTTTCACAGGAAAAATCACTGCATCCATCCCTGCATTTGTGTTAGTTGAATTTTGTGGTGCCTTAAGCCGCAAAGCAGGAAAAGAAAATGCGCAACTTGCATTCAAACAAGTCCAAACATTACTTAATCAAAATACCCTTAACATAATCCCTCAAACAGATGAAACCTACACTCTTGCCTGCCACCTTGCTCTTCAATATGGGATTAAAGGTTCTGATGCCGTCATATCCGCTCTCGCGCAACAATATAATCTAACTTTAGCGACTTTTGACAAAGAAATTACCAACAAATTAAAGAACGAGATAGACCTTTACAAAGAATTCAAATAATTAAAATCTAAAACACACCTTTGCGAACAACCTTTCCAATATTTTCAAACTGATCTGGAAACCAAATGAATTCACGATTAGGCTTTGGGATTCCATTCTCCCGCATAAAATTTCTCAACCGAACATTTGTTGCATAGGCTTGATCAACAACAACTGGTGGTACACGAACAGTTTTATCACCTGACATATCATACATCCGAACTACCGCATCCGTGCAATTGTTATAAAAAAGGTCATACTTTGTTCCTTCCATATTTCCTTTAAACCAAGTTACCGCTTTAGGCGCATTACCATTAATCTCAACTTCGCGAAGTTCATAAGGATATCCTCTAAATTTTTGTTGCAGCTCTGCTACACTCATCTCCCCACATTGTGGCGGCCTGCATCCATACACTTTTCCATTCCGCATCGTTTCAATATGTCCATAATTCCCTGAGAAACCAGCTAATTTTGATAATTGTTTTACATCATCATATTTTGCGATGAGAACAATATAATTTTTGCCTGGAGAAAGTGCAGGAAAGATGCCAGATGATTTTGCAGTTGATGAACCCGATAACTTTTCTTTAATATGGTCATCCATTGCCGAATGTGGTTGTTCTTGCCAATCAGAGCGAGATTGATACGCGCCAGAACATCCTACGATTGTTGCAGTTACTAATCCGCATAATGTTTTATTCATTATATACACTCCCAATTATTTATGAAAACTGCGTTTCTTCGTAGCGTAATCCTAAGCTCTCAACAAAATTTTGTTTATAAATAGGAGCATAGACAAATCCTTCTGGAAAATTCACACGGATATCACGCAGAGGAGATGGACCCATATTTTGCGAATTTGCTAAGTATAACTCAGCCTGTTTTCCATCCATATCAACAGATGAAACAACATGTGTCGCCCCACGAACTCGCAAACCAAAGCCCGAAACATAATTAGACGCATGTAATTCTAAACAGCCAAAATCTCCAGGAGCACCCGTACATTCTAGAATAGAGGCTCTATCTCTGCCATTAATCCCTTTAGCATCCCCTGCATTGTACCATAAATATGTTGGCACTTTTCCATTGAATATCTCTTGAACAATCCGTACTTTTTCATCCAAAGAAAAACGTGGTGCTTGTGCTCGTCTTGCTAATGTATTAAATAAATCAATACCAAATCTTGAAAATGTCATTTTATATCCTCCACGATGTAATTTTTATAATACTGATGTAAATATAAAAGCACTCTTCATTTATAAATCTTTCCATTTTAACTACTCAAAAAGAACAATTTAACTTTTTCAACTTTATGGATTTCTCGACTTCAAATCCCGCACACCTTCCTTCCCGTCTTCTTAAAACACGGGGAATTCTCATAGAATTCCTGTGTGCTCAAAGGGAGAATCCGTTTTCTCCCTTTGACATAATCCTGATGATACTCTTCCGCCGCATAAAACCCCTCAGCTGCCACAACCTCAGTTACAATTTTCTTACTCACACCCAATTTTTTCTGCCATTTCACAAGCGACGTAACCGCTATCTCCCTCTGCTCCTCAGAATAATAAAAAATCACCGACCGATACTGCGACCCAACATCTGGCCCTTGCCGATTCAACTGCGTCGGATCATGCATCTCCCAAAACACATCTAACAAATCAGAATACGACACTACAGAAGAATCAAACTCAACGAACACCGCCTCCGCATGCCCAGTTTTTCCCGTACACACCTGTTCATACGTCGGATTCGCAACCCTCCCACCGCAATATCCCGCAGTCGTCCGAACTACACCTCTCACTTGCGAAAACGTAAATTGCACATGCCAAAAACATCCCGCAGCGAATAGTGCTTTTGAAAGTTTCATTAATATCCCTTTGCTGATATCCTCTCTTGAATCATTTTATACAACGCATTAATATACAACTGCAGCTGAAATTCAATACTTTTCCAATCTACATATTTCATCGGTTCACCATAATAGATACTTCTATTTCTCTTGATACGCAACTGCTCTAAAAATTCCCAACTAAATTCCAGTTCCGGATATTTCTGACAAAGATACACAAATAAACATTCATGTGTTTTCACTTTCATGCTATCAAAATAGACCAATGCTTCCGCCAGTTGATGAAACACATCATAATGCAGTTTAAAGATCGAATTCCAATGCGTACTCTCTGGTTTCGCCTGTGTACGTAACACCTTCGCCGCCGCAAAATCATTCATCGCCGTAGTAGTAATGGTTGTAATCAAATCAACATCAATTTTCGCCTGCGGTAAAAAAGATCCTTCTGCCGTACACACATCATACACCGAATGCAACGTTCTTTCTTTAACCATTTCACACCCTCACTTGCATAAAATCTAAGTTTCCTTTTATAATATACCCCTCTGCCACATTATGCAGAAGAGCCGGATTAAACTCATACAACTCTTTCTCATCTATACATATAAACATTTCTATCTCTCGATGAAGAACAATTCTATATTTATATAATTCCAAACCCGCAGGATCTCCATAAATAAAGACATCGATATCACTATTGCTATGCCAATCCCATCTATTTAAACTCCCAAAGAGAATCACCGTCTTTACATTAGGCAACGCATTAAGATGTGACAAAAAGCCTACATTCTCTAACATCTCCAACGCAAACAATCTTTTTTTGATTTGGTACTTTGCATTTTGATAATACGCACAATAATACGATTGCCTCCTTCTCGGTTTTATTCTCTTGATTATTTTTTCCCGAACACCTTTCTTAAGCCACAATACCGCTTGTGGTCTGCTAATTCGTGCTGCATCTAATATCTCTTCAAAATGCCAGTGTTTCGTTGGTTCATTAAAAAATAATTGGAGTATATTTTTTTCTTTTTTCATATCAGTTAGGGTAAAACTAACTAATATATTTAAATCTTTCGTCCAATTCTCCTCAACCCCTAATTCCACTTTCCCCACACAAATATTTTTAAACAACACCTCCTTTTCAATACTAAACAGTTTTGAGGATGTTCTGGAGACTAAAACATGAATAAAATAATCTATACCGGACTCTGCGCATTAACCGCTCTAACATTCGCTTCACAACTCGAAGCCAAAGACAAAAAACCTGCTGCTTTCTTAATTGAACGAGAACAACCACAACTAGATTTAAAACATTTTGTACCTGAACTCAAAATCAAAGAATATAAACCCACTTATTTTCTAATTAAACGAGAAGAACCACATCTCGATTTAAAACATTTTGTACCTGAACTCAAAATCAAAGACAATAAACCTGCTTTTTCCCCAACTGCACAAGTAGTACCACAACAATATTTTATCTACTATACTGGAATTGGCAAAGATGGTTCTTTTGGTACAATTGATACTTCTGCAAATAAACCACTCACCTATTGTCAATATCTTAATCAAAAAACAAAAGATGTCATTTCATTTAACCAACATCTCAAAGTACGTGAAGTCTGCGCTACAACGTATCTTGGCAAATCAATCTGTCCGGACGAAATAAGATATTCTCTACAACAAGAAAAAGATCTCAAAGAGATGTACGCAAAACAGTGCCAACAGAACAAGAAATAATTTTTCTTTAATATTTTTTATCTTCCCTTCACTTCCCTTTCATCATCTCCATAACTTCCAAAGACGTAGTCGCCTGTTCCGCCTTCTTATCCTCGCGAAACTTCACAAATCGCGGGAAACGCAACGCCAACCCCGAACCAGTCGTATGATAAGGACTCTTCGTAATCTCCGCCGCTAACACCTCAACAACAATCGCCGGCTCAAACCACACATCAGCTTCCATTTCTCGCTTCACTTGTAACCGCGCCGCTTTATGAGTAATCTTATACTTCGCTAATCGTGTAGGCAATTCCTCTAACAACTCATCTGTAAGTCCCGTTCCTAACTTACATAACGTCTCAAACGTATCAGTCTTCTCATTATACGTCGCACACAACAGCGCGCCATACACTCCGCTCCGTCTACCACGTCCATAAAACGCCCCCACAATTACCAAATCAAACGTATCACTCATCTCTTTCACATACTCTTTTTTCCATTTGATCCAATTCCACCCTCGCGTTCCCGCCTGATACTCTGAATCCTCTGCCATCGATTTGATAATAATCCCCTCAAACCCCGACTTCAACATCTTCACAAAAAACGCATGTATTTCTTCAACCTCATCTGTGACAATTTTATCCGCAATCGTTAAATGCTTTGTGCAAGACACAATCTTCTCAAGCCGCTCAGTTCGTGTATAATACGCCTCATGCAATTGCGTCTTTCCATTATAATACAACAAATCAAATAACTTCAATTGCACCGGCACTTTCGTCACAAAATCAG
>MFTJ01000026.1 GCA_001786805.1 Candidatus Nomurabacteria bacterium RIFCSPHIGHO2_01_FULL_39_10
ATAATTTTACAGGCGTCTTCTTCGATGTTGATACCGGTGATGCGGACATCTCCTTGAGATGTTGAGATGATGCCGTTTCTTGCGACTAACGCAGTGCGTTGAAAACCGGAAGTGTTTGAGCCGTCGATGACGGTTTTACGCATGACTTGGACTATTGGAATGATATCGGCAGAGGTTAGTTTTGAGAATTGTAATACAGTATATAATGCGTCTTGGTTGAGCAGATGAGGAGGTTCGGAATCGGTTTCAACCAAACAGGTGGTGTCGTGATAGCCTTGGTAGATGAATTGTTTTTGTTTGCGTTGTTCTTCTTTTGCGGCGATGTCAATTTCGCCGCTTTCACCCGCGGATGCTCGTAATACGCGTGTGATTTGGAAATGGGGTTGATCGTCACGCATAGTTGTGGGACAGTTGCAGAAGAGTTTTTTGCCTTCCAATTGTTGATGGATTTCGATTCCACATTTGAGGCCGAGTTTTTCTAGTGACATACCGTGTGGGAATGGAAGGATGTTTAAAAAGGTTTAGGATTTTTTAGAGGGAAAGTGGGCTGTACGCTATATAATTAGAGATATAATTATTGAGATAATTTACGCACTTACCACTCTATTTCTTCCTTCTCTTTTTGCGGTATATAACGCTTTATCTGCGTTTTCAAAGAGTTCTTGCGCGGTGGAATTTGCTTTACAATCTTCAGGGTAGGTGGCAACGCCAATGGAGACGGTTATTGGTTGATTTGTCTTAGGATTGAGTGGTTGAGGATTTTCTGTTGGCAGCAGTTCACGCAGTTTATTGGCGATAGTGAGGGCATTTGCTTTTGAGGTATTAGGTAATAGTAAGATGAATTCTTCGCCGCCATAGCGAATAAATATATCCGTTTTACGAATGTGATGCATAATGGTTTTTGCCATATTTTGAAGGATTTTATCTCCGGTTGCGTGGCCGTAGGTGTCGTTGAATTGTTTAAAGTAATCGATATCAAAGATGAGTAAGGAGAAGAAATTTTTGGTACGCTCGTATTGATACGATAATTTCTCGAATTCTTCATAATACATTGGTTTGGTGTATGCACTGGTTAAAGAGTCAAAGCGTTTTTCCCATAACGAACTTTCAAAACTCTTACGGGTGGAACGCATCTTTTCAATCACTTTTGGTTTGGTGTCTTTGATGAAATAAGTCACTTGAGGATCTAAAAATTGAGGAATTAATTCAAGTTGAGAAAAAAATTCTAAGACTTCTTCAGGAGTGGTCATGGTGTTGTATTCAAGCAGTATTTCGGGAAGGTTAATTTTTGGCCGTTTGAATCCTAACGCATGATACCATTTTTGCGGTTTTTGCGCAAGAAGGTTGTTGATGAGATCTAGAGAGGTGACTTTTTGGTCGTTATATTTTTGAAAGGGAACATAGAATTCATTTTTGATACGAAGCTGTACATTTTTGAGTTGTTTTGTTTCTTCGATAAATCTATCTGTCAGCGTACGTAATTGAGTGATGTCGGAGGGAATGGTTTGTTTTGTTTCGTAGGTTTGCAATTTGGTTAAGATTTCTTTTTCTTGAATGATGATACTTTGATAAAATTGGAGCAATTGACGAAACGTGTCAAGAAGATTTTGAATATGAGTGTCAAGAGATAAGGCAATTTTTTCCTGTTTATACGCGAGGTTGAGACGTTGGCGGATAGCTTCGACATTTTTTTTTAAGATAGGAGATTTAAATCCGTGAGGTAAGACTTTGTTGAGGTGAGCGAAACGATCAATAGTTAGAGCATTTACATTGTTCAATGCATCTATCTCTTCATTTAGTAAAGGACGATATCGAGAGAGACCATATTCTTCATAGACTTCGGTTGTGATTATGCCTTTTTTTGTGTCTAGATCGGCTAGAGTTTGAGCGATTAATGAAGAGATTTCGACACGTTGTTGGTTAGTCCATGATTTTTGTTTAATGACTTGTTTTAAAGCATTACTGAGCAAGGTTGTTTTTTTAAAATGGAGGATTGTGCGACGAAAATGGTCAGGTAAATCATGAATGATGGCTTTTTCTTGGGGAGTTATGGTTGCAATAACTTGAAAAAAAGAGAGGACTTCATCTGTACTTATATCACGACCTCTTTTTGGTTCAACCATACTTTAGAGAATAGGAGGAGAGGTTTTATAAACATTGTGTTTATAAATCAATAGAGTATAGAGGTGATTTATCTTTTGAGAGTTGAGAGAAAGATTCGTACGACATGCAATTTAAAACTTATACATTAGATCCGTTTCAAGAACAAGCGATTGAAGCGATAGAACAGAATTTTTCTGTCGTTGTGTCTGCGCCAACGGGAAGCGGGAAGACGTTGATTGCAGATTATATTATTGAGAAGCATAAGAATGATCCGAAGAGGATAGTTTATACGGCGCCAATTAAAGCGCTTTCTAATCAGAAGTATAAAGACTTCTGCCATGAATATGGTGAAGCGCATGTAGGATTGATGACAGGTGATGTTGTGATTAACCCTGAAGCGAAAGTTGTGATTATGACCACAGAAATCTATCGCAATATGGCTGTTAGCAATGATGCGGATTTAGCGAACATTGCGTATGTGATTTTTGATGAAGTGCATTATATCAATGATCCCGAGCGAGGCTATGTATGGGAGGAGTCGATTATTTATAGTTCGGAGAAGATACGGTTTTTATGTTTATCGGCGACGATTCCCAATGCAGCGGAGTTTAGCAGATGGATTCAGGCAATTAAAAAGCATCCGGTTAAAACAGTGGTTACAGAAAAAAGAAATGTGCCCTTGCAGCATCTGTTTTATGATTATGAGTTAGGGATTACATCGCTTGAGAAGATTAAAGAGGCGTGTGAAGTGCCGTCATATCATGCGGTATTAGGTGGCGGAGGGAGGGGCAGAGGGAGAGGGAAGGGGCAGAGAGAGAAAGTGCCTGAGCCAAATCATGTTGATCTCATTTTGGATTTAGGTGCAGAGAAGCTGCCGTGTTTCTTTTTTACGTTTTCACGCAAAGATTGTCAATTGAAAGCGCTGGAATTGGCAAAAAAAAATATTTTTGCGCGTGATACGAAGTGTGTAGAATATTTTGTGAAGAAGTTGGAAGAGGCGCCTTCGGAAATTAATAAGTTAAGTTCTACGCGAGCGATACGAGAGACGATTGCACAAGGTATTGCGTTTCATCATGCAGGATTATTACCGGTTATCAAAGAAGCGGTTGAGGAGTTATTTGCAAAAGGAATGATTAAAGTGTTATACACGACAGAAACGTTTGCGGTAGGGATAAATATGCCTGCTAAAACCGTCTGTTTTGATAATTTGCGTAAGTATGATGGGCGAAGTTTTCGCATGCTTAATACAAAAGAGTATTTTCAGATTGCGGGGAGAGCAGGACGGCGAGGGATTGATACGATTGGGCATGTGGTGAGTATGGTGTATCGACCGACGTTTCGCTATAAAGAGTTGAAAGATTTGACGTATAAAGATGTTGAGCCAATTCAATCGCAATTTAGGTTGTCGATCAATACGGTGTTGAATCTAATTGAATTGAAGACGCCAGCGCAAATTGAGAAGATATTACGGTTGAGTTTTTTTTCGTATCAGAAGTTTGGGGAGAAATATGATAAGATTCCCACCAAATTGATTTTGGCGCGCTATGATAGTATTGTGCGCAGGCTTGAGAAGTTTGGGTATAGTGAGAAAGGAACGTTGACTGAGAAGGGAAAGTTTGCGGCAAAGATTTTTGCCGATGAAATTACAACGGGCGAGATTTTTGCAACGGATGTATGGCAGAGTTTAGATGAGTATCAGATATTACTTGTACTTGCGTGTTTAGTGTATGAAGAGCGGGAGATGCATAAGTTTGAGAAAGGGTTTAAAGATGAATCTCTTGTGAAGTTACATAAAGTGCTGCATGCAAGCGATTATTTGCATATGGAGAAGAAGTTTTTGTCGTTAGATCAGATGACGGTGTTAATTCATCCGATTTATCATGGGAAGACGTTTTTTGATGTGCTGGAGTTGATTAATTTGCAAGAGGGAGATTTGATACGTATTTATATGCAGATATTGGATAGATTAGGGCAGGTGAAGAAAGCTAGTACTCAGCATCAGTTGTTAAATCGGATCACAAATTGTCAAGGGATTATCATGAAAGCGCTGGAAGGGATTTATTTGATTGATTGAGTGGGTTTTGAGTTTAACGATTTTGATGATTGCGTTTGACGGTTGAGTGCGTTTAACTATAGGTTTAGTTATTTTAAGTTGAGAATTCAAATTACTTGATTCTTTGTTAGGACATTTTTTTAAGTACAAAAAGGTAAACCAGGTAGCCTGTGACAAGCGAAACAGCAAAAGAGAGCACTGTTCCTATAAATAACCCAAACAGGATGTAAAAATATCTTACGGCGATGGCGTAAACGCTCACATTTATTGTACCGCTGAGGACCATTACTTTCATAACGGCGGCTGAAAAATCTTTCCCATGAGCAAAATGGGTAATGATTATTGTTCCAAGAAACATTGCGGGAAATGCGGCAAAGGCACCGCCAATTAGTGGGCCTCCAATTTTAGCAAGGAATACACCAAGAACCATTATTGAACCGCCAAGTGTTCCTCTAAAAGCCAATTGGGTAGCAGTATAGTGTATTATTCTTTTTCCCTCGGATTTGACTTTTGATTTTATTTCCAAAATGAAGTACGAGATTACTATGAAGAAGATCAATCCAATTATTGAATACAGCAGGTTATTGAAATTTAATTGTACTAAAGTCAATGAGAGGACTAACCACATGAGTAATGATGCTATGAGAGCAAAAAAGAAACTTTTTTTTGTTAACAGAAAATATACGGCTACAAAAAATCCACTAATTCCGGTAACAATGGGAACAATGGCAGTTGATTGGGAGGCAAATTGGGCTGATTGAGTCCAACCGATGAAAAAGAGGGTAACTGCAACTGTAGATGGTAAACCGGCGATAACCCCTCCAATTTTTGTTCCGTATTTTTCAGCGATGATTGTACCAAGAGTTATCCAAAGACCACCTACTATAAATGTGAGGATTAATTTTAATGCAAAAATATCCATTGAGTTTGTTATTATTTGTACTGTTATAAATGTATCTCCTGCAGCGATTCAAAATGGACTAATTTTTAATTTTACTTGATGTATGCGCACTGTTAAGTTCCCTGACGACCGTAAGGAGGAGAGTGCAACGTGCCGACCGAACGAAGTGAGGAAGAGTTGAGAAAACACCCGTTAAACTGTTTTGATTCTTATTCCAAGAACACCATATTTTTTTTCATCCTCTTTAGGATAGTATTTATAACACTGAGCCACCGCTTGGTCAATAGTCCAATTAGATGCATTCCAATGTGATAATGAAATATCAGAAAATAAATCTCTAAAAGATTGATATTTTAATAAACCAACAACCTCGGTCTTGAATTCTTCTTTTAAATCCGGCAATAATGAAAATTTTATTCTATCACCTAAATTTATTGCTCTTCGTTTATCATCGTTTAATCTTACTTCAATTATTTGTTTTCCTTCTTTGATACCATAGAATCCTGCCGAAAACAGTTTCATTTGGTGTTCCATAAAGTTAAAAATCAAACTGATATTATTAAAGATTACTATTCTTTGGGCGTTTTCTTGATTTAACTTAACAGTTTCTTTTCCCACTGGCCACCATCTATTGTCCAGTGCCAGAAGGTCTAAAACCTCTGTTTTTGCAGGAAAGAAACTTTCAGATGAGCCACTGGTCACACTGGTCAGGTGCGGATAGGGTTTATATAGGAATTGAAAGCGTATTGTTCTTAGGAGTATCTTAAATGAGGATATAATGAAAAAACTAACTGCAAAAACACAATATATTTCTCTGATAAATGAAATTGGCTTAGTATTAGAACAGGGGAGAAAACAGGTTTATCAGAGTGTAAACATCATTTTGATTAAAACATATGCAGAGATAGGTAAAAGAATTGTGGAATATGAACAAAAAGGTAAAGAAAAAGCAGACTATGGGTCGGCATTATTAGATACGCTCTCTAAAGACCTGAAACAAAGATATGGCAAAGGATTTAGCAAAAGCAATGTGTATCTTATGAGACTGTTTTATCTAAAATATCCAAAATTCCAGACAGTGTCTGGAAAATTGAGCTGGAGTCATTATTCTGAACTTCTCTCCATACAAGAAGATGTTGCTAGACATTTTTATGAAAATCAATCCATAAACGAAAATTGGTCTGTTAGGGAATTGAAACGACAAATTAACTCTTCTTTATTTGAGAGAATTGCTTTAAGCAAAGATAAACAAAAAGTTCTAGAGACCTCACGAAAAGGGTTACTTATTAATAATGCTCAAGATATTGTTAAAGATCCTTATATCCTTGAATTTCTGAACATCCCTGAACACCAAAATTACTCCGAAAAAGAATTGGAAGAGAATATTATTGATAATTTACAGATGTTTCTTTTGGAGCTGGGAAAAGGGTTTACGTTTGTGAAAAGGCAGTTTAGAATAACTTTGGATAATATTAATTATTATGTTGATTTGGTTTTTTATCATCGAATTCTCAAGTGTTTTGTTCTTATTGATCTTAAGATAGGAAAAGTAAATCATACAGATATAGGACAAATGAATATGTACCTAAACTATTTTAAAGAAGAGGAGAATTCATCTGAAGATAGTTCTCCTATAGGGATAATCTTATCTGCTGAAAAGAACGCTCTTTTAGTAAAATATGCGTTGGGAGGAATTTCAAATAATCTGTTTGTTTCGAAGTATCAATTGTACCTTCCTAATAAAAAAGAATTAGAAAATAAAATGAAAGAGGTTTTGGAGAGGTAATTCAATGAAAAGAAAGATGGAGAGATATAGATATTTAGAGGGGTCGAATTCGACTCCTTTCTCTGAAGATATTATAACAAATACTACTTAACAAATTAAAAAAAAGAGGTGAGACCTATGTTTGATGTATTAATGCAGGAAATGAAGAATAAGAATTTTTCGCCGCGGACGATAGAGTTGTATGTGCAGTATAATCAGGATTTTTATAACTTTATTAAGAAAAATCCTCGAGATGTAGCGGGTGCCGATATACGACATTATATATTTCATTTATTGGGGAAGCAGTACTCAAGTTCAACGATTGAGATTATTCAAAATGCGTTGAAGATGTATTTACAGTGTATTCATAAGAGAACGAATGGAGTGAGGGAGGAAGGAGTTGGGGGGAAAGTGGTAAACGTAAGAGAGGGACCAACGAAAAAAGAGGTACATAAGATGCTTGAGGCAACGAAGAGTTCGAAGCATAAGATTATGATGGATTTAATGTATTCATTGAAAATATCGGTTGGAGAATTGGTTAGGGTGAAAGTTAGTGATGTTGATTTTAATCAAAAAGTGTTGAGGTTGAATGCAAGAGCGGTTATGTTATCTGAATCTATGGTTGAGCAGATAAAACAGTATTTGCGTGCGCGTCCGTATCAAAGCAAGTATTTATTTGCGTCGCATGAAGGACATATGACGCAAACTAACGTTGAGAAAATGGTGAATACAGCGTGTTATGGGGCACGAGTTAATTCGCAAACGTGGGCATGGGATGAGAAAAGAAGTGATGTGGGGATGGAGATATAGGGAAATAATTGAACATGGATCTTAACGAAGCATTATCACTAATTAAATTAGGATTAAAAAAAGAAGTACTTGAATCAAAACATTTTATTGATCAATGTATTGATAGGAAGATTGATATTTATGTGGTCAAAAAAGTGATTTCTAATAATGAAATTGTAGGAATATTAAAACAAGAGACAGATTTATATAAAATTTGGTTTTTGTATGAACAACAAAAAGATTTAAATATTATTGTGAGAATAA
>MFTJ01000027.1:0-318 GCA_001786805.1 Candidatus Nomurabacteria bacterium RIFCSPHIGHO2_01_FULL_39_10
ACGCCGATACTGAATTTTTTGCATGCCTTGATTATGATTCAATAGCCGACAGCGAATCTTTAGTTCGTTTGATGAGCTATTTTGAGAGAGATCAGACTGTTATGGCTGTGGTTCCCGCTATAATAGTATGTAATGTAAAAAGTATTATTCAGAAAGTTCAAAGAGTTGAGTATAATATGTCCGTTTATATCAAAAAGATGCTTAGCTTTTTAGGAGCTATTCATGTTACTCCCGGTCCCCTGGCTGTATTTAAGATGAAAGTATTTCATGATTTAGGACCTTACCGAGGCGCGCACAATTCAGAAGATATGGAAATTG
>MFTJ01000027.1:342-7818 GCA_001786805.1 Candidatus Nomurabacteria bacterium RIFCSPHIGHO2_01_FULL_39_10
ACAAAATAGAGCATTGCAATGATGCGTACGTCTATACCAATATTCCGCCGACAGTTTTTAAACTTTACAAGCAAAGAGTCCGTTGGATTTATGGGTTTATAAATAATACGATAGATTATCGCAAAATATTTTTCAGGAAAGAATACGGAAATTTTTCGATTTTTACCGTTCCCTCGGGAATTATTTCTATTATTACCGCCACTTATATTTTTTGTATTATGCTTTATAATATATTGTATTTTTTCTACTCAAACATTATTCAATATAAAGACCTGGGTTTTTTAGATAAGATTTCAAGTTTCGACCCATTTTTCATACAAACATCTTCGTTTGTATTTATTTCAATATTTCTTTACTGTTTAGTTGTTTTTTCAGTCATTTTGGGGCAAAAGATAGTTAATGGCAAATTTAAGATTTCTCTTGAAATTCTTTATTCTTATCTTGTTTTAGGTATAGTAGCGCCATTTTGGCTGATGAAAGCGATTTATAATACTATTTTACACAAAAGACCTGAATGGAAATAAGTCTATGAATAATGAAATTGACTGGAAAAAATATTTGATTGTGTTTTTAATTACCATCGGCCTTTTTTTGACCGCCAGCTATTTAAGCAATTATTTTGGCAACAAAAAAATTGACCAGCTAAAATTAATCCAAGACAAAATATCTATTGATATACTCTCCTCAGAAACTCAATTTTCCCTGCTTTCTGAATTATCTTGTAAAAATATTTCCGACTCCATATACTCTCCCGAACTTGGAGAATTGGGCAACAAGCTGGAATGGAGCCAGAATAATCTAGGATCCACCGAGGAGGTGTCTTATTTAAAAAAATACTATTCATTGTTGCAAATCAAAGATTATCTTTTGGCAAAAAAGATTTCCGAGCGTTGCGGCGTGAAGTCCGCCTTTGTTCTTTATTTTTACACAACAGCCGACAACTGCAGTGAATGTGAGAAGCAGGGTTTAGTGCTGACAAGTCTTCATGAAAAATATCCAGAACTACGGGTTTATTCTTTTGACTACAGCATAGATGTTTCAGCGGTAAAGGCGCTCATTTCTATTTATAAAATAAAGGATACCGAGCTTCCCGCGGTCGTTTTGGATGACGAATTGCTGACTGGCTATCATGATATGGACGAGCTTGATTTAAAAGTTAAGAAATCTTTTAAGCTTCAAGAAACCAAGCCCGACCTAAAGCCAAAATCTGCGCGTTAAAAGTTGATGCTTTATATGAAACTTAGCTTAGTAAAACTAATTTAATTTTTTAAATGGTATTTTGATTTTGAGATAATATATGTTAGTCTGAAAGGCAGTAAGCCGGCATAGCTCAGTTGGTAGAGCACTTCTTTTGTAAAGAAGATGTCCGGGGTTCGATCCCTCGTGCCGGCTCTTCAGTTTGGGTTTTTGTTTTACAAATTTTCCTCTTTTTTGATTTTGTGCTTAATTTCCCTGATTCTGTTTTTGTAATCTCCTATAATTTTTAAAAATTTAGAAATTTCTTTTTTCTCTCCATTTGCGTGGCTTCTCATTTTTATATTTCTTATTTTAATTTTTACCGCTTGATATTTATTTTTTAACAGATTAGCTGTTTTCACATAAAGCCGGAGTGTTCCCACCAATACTATATGCTCGTATTTTTTTATATTGGCGACGGTGAAGTGCTTGATTTTTTGGAGATGGTGGATTCCAAAAGAGATTTCTTCGGCAGTATTATTGTCTGCTATTTGCCCGTTTTGCAATAAAATCAATTTTCTCCCTATCATAATGATGATGGAAAAGAGAGAGGCGAAAAATAAAATTAAAAGAATATAGATATACATTATATTGAACAACGCTTTACTTCTTTTATCTTAGCTTTTGATTTTTCCAAAAGATTGCCGATTGTTTGCTCAGGATTTTTTATAAACGTCTGATTGACCAAAGTCTTTTCCTTAAAATAAGCGCCGATTTTTCCTTCAAGCATTTTCTTTTTTATCTCGACTGGCTTTTCAACATTCGCAATTTCTTTTTCAAATACTTCCACCATTGTTTTTCTGATATCAGGGGTTATTTCGCTTTCATTTATATACTCGGGCTTCATCGCGGTAATGTGCATAGCGATGTCTTTTGCGAGCTCAGCGCTTCCGCCCTCAAGGCTCACAATTACAGCCATTTTATTATTATGCACATAGCCTCCTAAAACATTTCCAGAAACTTCACACACTTCGCCAAGCTGTATGTTCTCTCCTGTTTTCTGGATTATAGGATCTATCAAATCTTTCGCTTCTTGCTTCATTTTTTCTATCCCTTTCGCAAGAACCACATTTGAAAGATTATTTAATAGCGCCACGAAGTCGCTATTTTTTGCCACAAAGTCGGTCTCGCAAAGGAGAGACACCAAAACAGCTTTTTTGCCTGCCTGTCCGGCGGGCAGGTCTTTTATTTTAATCATCACCGCGCCGTCTTTTACCTCGCGGCTCATTTTTTTAAGCGCAATATCAGAACTTGTCTTTTTAAGGATAGCCAGAGCCTTTTTCATATCGCCCTCAGCCTCTTCTAGCGCGCGCTTGCATTGCATTACGGAAATACCAGTAGAATCTCTCAGTTTCTTTATCAGCTCAGTTGTTATTTGTGAAGGCATATATTAAGCTTCTTTGACAGGCACAGAAGTCTGACCCGTTTTGTAAGCATTTGCAATGTGCGCAGTGAAAAACTTTATAGAAGGTATTCCGGAGTCATTGCCGACGATAGGATAAGAAATATCTTTAATATCTGAATCAGAATTAACAAGAGAAACAATAGGCACATCTTTATTTTTCGCTTCAATTGCGGCTATGTGTTCTTCTCTACTGTCTATTATAAACAAAGCATCAGGAGTTTTCTTCAGCTCAAGAAGTCCGGTGTAATAGCGCGCGAGCTTTTCCATTTTCTTGGTCATTACCACTCTTTCTTTTTTTGTATATTTATCGAGCCCTCCTTCTTTACTGTCTTTTTGGTAATTTTCAAGTTCAACAATCCTTTTTTTTATTTCCGTGAAATTAGAGAGGGTTCCTCCAATCCAGCGTTCGGTGACATAGGGCATGCCCAAAGATTCCGCCACGCTCTTGGTTATCTCTTTAGCTTCAGGTTTGGTGCCTACAAAAAGAACGACTTTGCCTTTAGCGCCTAAATCTTTTATGAATTCTGCCGCTTTTTCCAGCATAACGCTTGTCTTTTCGAGGTTAATGATATCTCCTTTGTTCTTGGTGGCAAATATGTATTTTGCCAAACTCGGGTGCCTTCTAGTTTTAGAATAACCATAATGCGCGCCGACTTTGAACATTTTTTCGATTAATGTATCAGTGTCTACTTTCCTTAAATCTGCTTTTTGCATGGGTTTAATATAGCAGAAAGGGGAGAGTTTTGCAAACTTTTTTCCTTTGACCAAAAGACTTTTTTCGGTTAAGATGGGCTTATATGAGACAATCAAAACTTTTTACTAAAACAAGGAAGGACGCGCCGGCGGATGAAGTGTCTCGAAACGCCGAGCTTCTGATTCGCGGTGGATTTATCCATAAAGAAATGGCGGGGGTTTACAGCTATTTGCCTTTAGGTCTTCGGGTTCTGGAGAAAATCGGTAACATCATCAGAGAAGAAATGAACAAAGCTGGCGGGCAGGAGGTTCTCTTGTCATCTTTTCATCCAAAAGAAAATTGGGAAAAAACCGGCAGGTGGGAAGCGATGACTGATTTGTATAAAGTCTCCGATAGTTCCGGACGGGAAGTCGCGTTGGGTCCTACTCATGAGGAAATCATTGTTCCTATTTTGAAGAATTATATTTCTTCCCACAAAGACCTGCCTGTTGCCATCTATCAGATTCAAAATAAATTCAGAATGGAACTTCGCGCCAAGTCTGGCATTTTGCGGGGCCGCGAATTTATGATGAAAGATATGTATTCCTTTCATGCGACAGAGGAAGATTTTGAAGAATTTTATAATAAGATGAAAGACGTTTATAAAACAATCTTTCAAAGAGTCGGCATTGGTCATTTGACTTATCTGACTTTTGCTTCCGGCGGAACTTTTTCAAAGTATTCGCATGAATTTCAAACGATTACTGCTATGGGTGAAGACACTATCTATGTAGATGAAGAAAAAGGCGTGGCTGTCAACAAAGAAGTTTTAAACAGCGAAGTTTTGAAACAGCTTAATTTAACAAAAGAAAAATTGGCTGAGCGCAAGGCCATTGAGGTGGGGAACATTTTTGATCTGAAGACTAAATATTCAAAACCCTTTGACTTATCATTTACGGACGAAAAGGAGCAAAAGCATGCTATCTTAATGGGTTGCTACGGCATAGGGCTGGGGCGTCTAATGGGTACCGTTGTGGAAGTCTTGTCGGACGATAAGGGTATAATCTGGCCAGAGTCTATAGCGCCGTTTCAAGTCCACTTACTCGCTCTGGGAGACGACAAGGAAATTTTAGGAGAAGCTGAAAAGGTTTATAAAAGCCTGCTGAAAGCTGGTGTTGAAGTTTTGTTTGACGACAGGGCTGAAGTGTTGGCCGGAGAAAAATTTGCCGATGCGGATCTGCTCGGCATACCGTTTAGAGTGGTAGTGTCCGCTCGCAGTATGAAAGAGAGTGGAGTAGAAATAAAAAAGCGTACCGAAGAAAAAGGCAAAGTAATTTCTTTGGCTGAGTTATTAAAACAGATAGAGCCTTAGACTCTAGATAGAGTCTAAGGCTCTATCTGTGAAAATTATGTTTGAAAAAATTTACAAATTGATTTCCAATGACATAGGCATAGATTTAGGCACATCAAACACCTTAGTTTATTTAAAGGGTCACGGCATTGTGATTAACGAGCCTTCAGTAGTGGCAGTCAATATCAAAACCAATCAGATTTTAGCTGTCGGCACCAAGGCCAAAGAAATGCTGGGACGCACTCCGGGACACATCAGGGCCATTCGCCCATTGATAGATGGTGTTATCTCTGATTTTGAAGTTACCGAAGAAATGCTTTCTTATTTAATAAACAAAGCGGATAAAATGTCCAAAAAATTAGCTCGACCGAGAGTTTTGGTCGGCGTTCCGACTGGCACAACCAATGTGGAGACTCGCGCTGTCTATGATGCGGCGAGAAGCGCCGGCGCGCGGGAAGTTTTTCTGGTGGAAGAGCCGATGGCGGCTGCCATCGGCATACGGCTTCCTATCAAAGACCCTGTTGGTTCTATGATTATAGATATTGGCGGGGGCACGACGGATATCGCGGTAATTTCCTTGGGCGGAGTCGTGAAATCCAAAAACTTAAAAATAGCGGGTGATAGGCTGAACAACGACATCATTAGTTATATGCGCGACGAATTTAAAATACTTATCGGCGAGAGAACGGCGGAAATGGTAAAGATTGCTCTCGGTTCTGTGATTGAAGGGGAATACATGGAAACAGAAGTTCATGGGCGCGATCTTTTAACCGGATTACCCCGCGCCGTGACAGTGACAGATTCCGATATCCGCGAGGCTCTTGCGCTTTCAGTCAAAGAATTAGTGGAAGGCGTCAAAGATATGCTGGAAACAACGCCGCCGGAAATTTTATCTGACATAATGCATCGGGGGGTTACTTTGACCGGCGGCGGCGCCTTGATACTTGGACTGGATCAGCTTTTAGGGCGAGTTCTTAAAATTCCGGTGTATGTAGCGGAAGACCCACTTTCCGCTGTAGCCAGGGGCACCGGAGTGATTTTAGACGACCTTCCGTTTTATAAAGAAGTTTTGATCGGAAATCAAGATGAGCTACCTCCTAGATAAAAAAATAAAGAAAAAAAGGTTTTTTTATATTATTTTCGGCATTATTGTTTGCCTAATTTTATTTTTTTTCAGGCTTAGTGTCTTTAATGGTTTATCTTTTGTAAGTAATATCATCTTTCGCCCTGTCTTGGTTTTGGGAAACAGTATTGGAGAAAAATTTGAAAACTTCCGTTCTTTTTTTGCTTTTAAAAATTCTCTTTATTCAGAAAATAAATCTTTAAAGTCAAAATTAGAAGAAAATAGCGCTATGCTAGCGAATTACAATTCTGTTTTAGTGGAGAATGTAAGCCTCAAAGAAATTTTAGGAAGGAAAGAAGCCAGAAATAATCTGATTTTGTCTGCCATATTGGCGAAGCCTAATCAAAGCCCCTATGATACCCTTGTTATTGACGCAGGCACAAAACAAGGCTTGCGGGCAGGAGACATAGTTTTTGCCTTTGGTAATGTGCCTGTCGGGCGTGTGTCAGATGTTTACCCAAGTTCTTCAAAAGTAATTTTATTTTCCAATGCGGGTGAAAAGACGCAAACAGCAGTTGGAGAAAAAAAAGTTTTTATGGAAGTTGCAGGGCGGGGCGGAGGTAATTTTGAAATGA
This sequence comes from Candidatus Nomurabacteria bacterium RIFCSPHIGHO2_01_FULL_39_10, assembly GCA_001786805.1. GTDB lineage: Bacteria > Patescibacteriota > Minisyncoccia > Phycocordibacterales > UBA9973 > UBA9973. Next base: position 6,706 of record MFTJ01000027.1, read on the forward strand.
TAGTGCCGAGAGATTTTACTATCGTAAAAGGGGACGTAGCCTTATTGCCTGGCATTTTTCCTTATGTCTTGGGAGTGGTAGAGATAATAATTTCCGATCCGCGCGATCCTTTCATCAAAGCCCTTCTAGTCAGCCCGGTAAATATACAGGAATTAAAATTCGTTGAAGTTGAAATCCAATAATGCATTTCAAAATAGAAAAAAAATTAAAAGATTCTCTAGGTCGAGCGGGAATTTTGAAAACCGCCCACGGGAAAATTCACACTCCGGCTTTTGTGCCTGTCGGCACAAAAGCCTCTGTGAAAGCATTGATTCCAGAGCAAGTTCTAGATTTAGGCGCAGAAGTAATTTTAGCCAATACCTATCATTTATATCTACAGCCTAGTGATGAATTAGTTGCCAAAGCCGGAGGCTTGCATAAATTTATGAATTGGCATGGATCGATTATGACGGACTCCGGAGGTTTCCAGGTTTTTTCTTTAGGGACCGCATATGGCAAAGACATTTCAAAGATAACCAAAATCACTAACCCCTCTTTACTGATTCCGGAGCGTTTTGACGATTCTGACGCTCCAAGACTCGCAAAAGTCGGTCAAGATGGAGTTTCTTTCAAGTCGCATTTGGATGGTTCTATTCATTACATTACTCCGGAAAAATCAATCCAAATCCAGCACAATCTAGGCGCGGATATTATTTTTGCTTTTGATGAATGCACTTCTCCGGCAGAAGATTTAAGATATCAGGAAGAGGCGCTAGAGAGAACTCACAAATGGGCGGAGAGAAGTTTAGAAGAACACAAAAAGATTAAAGAACTTGCGGGTTTTTCTTTTCGGGGACTCCGCAGGACGGTCGGTCCGAGGACTGAGCAAATTTTTCAGCAGAAAAATTGCGACCCCGAAAAGGAAGAATCCGCGAGTTCTTGTTCGGCGCTATTCGGCATCGTCCAGGGTGGACGCGATGAAAATCTTCGCAAGAAATCTGCGAAATTTATAGGCAGTTTGGACTTTGACGGATACGGCATCGGCGGAAGTTTTGCCAAGGAAGATATGTCTACTGCAGTAAAATGGGTGAATGAAATCTTGCCGGAAGAAAAGCCAAGACATTTGCTCGGCAT
>MFTJ01000028.1 GCA_001786805.1 Candidatus Nomurabacteria bacterium RIFCSPHIGHO2_01_FULL_39_10
AGAAATTCACGCTCTTCTCAATACGAACACCCCTCATCTTGCATCTACCTCCAACTGGCCAACACCAGACGAAACAAAAATCTCATTTAAATCCGATGCCGCAGAACAACTCATCACAACCACACTTGAAGGCATGCGTAACGTCCTCAAACTCGCCAAAATAGAAACACCAAAAAAATATACCCTATTCATCGCCGAATCCTGGCTCTACGAACTCTACCTCATCCTCAGCAAAGAAATAAAAGTCACCCATAACATCGGCGAAATTATGAAAAAAGTATTAGAACACGAACAACTCGCCAAACAATCAAAAGACCTCGCCAAAATAATCCAATCTACCCTCAAAGACCCTTCAAAACTCCCAAGTATGATCATCTCACAGCAAGAAGAAGTAGCAGCAATTACCGACGCTAAACAATTTTTAGAAAAAGAATGCAATTGCCCAATCGAAATCATCTTGGCCGGAGAATCACAAGTACCAAAAGCAAAATCCGCCATGCCTGGCAAAGTGGGGATTATAGTCGAATAAGAACAATATTAATATAGATATATATACTTATAACAAGAATAATAAGACAATCCAGAGTAAAAATAGCAGTTAAACGCACTCAAAAAGTGTTAAATGCAATCGACCGTTAAACGTAATCAATAAAAACATGAATGAGGTAAACCCAATGGAACCAACAACACAACAACAAAAACCACTGCCTATCCCCTATGAACAATGGCAGCCCGCCCTTGCAAAATTAGGCATAGAAGAAGGAAACAGAAATGAACGTTGGCAACTCATTTTTAAAGTATATCGTGGAACAGATTTTGATAAGTATACAGAAGATAGATACAGCCCTCGAAATCACACCGGTCCACAAGGTAAGTATTATGAACAAACAATCGCAAGCCAACTAAAACCCGCAGGCGAAATTTCACTCAAAGGCTATTTCTTTCGCGACGGCAGTATGTACGCAGTAACCGCAAAAGCAGAATTATGGGAAGAAGCAGGAAGAAGCATTCCCAAATTCACACCTCTCCACTCCGCCGCAACAGAAATTTGTAATCGATTAGAACTAGAACTTTGCAGCTATTACGCCACAACCAACATCAAAGAGCAACACAACCTTCAAGCCGTCATCAACGCCATCTCAACACTCCAAACTTTCCATCGACAAATGCATCTACTTTATAAAACCGAAGGCAACCGCCTCGCCGATCTCGCACAAATATTAGACAAAGACCCATATCAAAAGTAAAAACCACAAATCTAGATATATAGAGAAATACATCACCATGACACAAACCCTCAAAGACAACCTCAGCCACATCAGCGCAGAAATATTATACACCAAACAAAGTATTAAAGACACCTGGCAGCATATTGTATTAAACAACTATGACATTCAAAACATCATTCTTCTCCTCCAAGAAAACGAACAACGCCTAAAGAAAACCGACGCTAAACTCCAAGCCATCATTATAACCCTAAATAATCAAGAATTCTCAACAGAAAAAGAAAGTAATTAACCGTTAAACGCACTCAAATTCTAATCACCGTTATAGACAATTCTGTTGTTTATATAACTTTTTCAGAATTGTCTTATTAGATAATTCTGTGTATTTTGTCATATATCTTACAGAATTATCTATAAATGCACTCACACCCAAACAAGAAAGTATAGACAATTCTGTTGATTAGGATACAAAAAACAGAATTGTCTTATTAGATAATTTTGGCAAAATGAATAATCTAATTACCAGAATTATCTATAAAAAACATATTCTCTTCCTAAAACGTCAAACTCGTCCTCTCCCGTCTTGGCACTCTCGCCGTCTTGCCTAACTTTGCCGACGCAACAGGAATTTTCCCAAACACCTGCGCCGCCAAATCTCCAGCTTCATCTAAATCCGGCGCATCATACAAATCCTCAAAGCGCGGCAACACATTCTCCTTCGCAACATTCTCACCCTCCACAACCGCTCCATTCATCGACACCGCAGGGATATGTTTCCACCCCGCTCGCCCTTTTAAAATATCCTCTGTAATCATCATCAACGGCTCAATTTTACGCATCAAAGGATTTCGCGCAACTAACCCAACCACCGCTTCAACTAAATCAGTGGAATACCGCTTCAATCCATTCAATTCATCCCGTACATCATCCTGATTAAACGCCGAATAATGCATAATTTCCCGTACCAACTCATCCGGATTCTTCGGCTTGCGCTCAAAAGGTGCATAGCCCGTGAGTAACGAATACATCACCCAACCTAAAGACCAATAATCCGTCGTACATCCAACTCCCGTATGCATCAATAATTCAGGTGACATATAATTCAACGTCCCTGAAGTACGATCTTTTTCTACTTTGCGCAGCAATAACTCAATATCCCCGCTCAAATCCCCACGACGAAACCCTTCCTCCTCTCGCGTCGAATTCCCAAAATCAATCAGATACGCTTTTGATCTCGCCACATCAGAATTACCCTTCTCATCTTTAACCCAATCATAAATCACATTCTTAAACGACACATCCCGATGAATAATCTTATACTCTTTTGCAAGTACACTTAACGCACACCCCAGATCATACCCAATCTTCACAACATCCATTGGCTGCAATCCTTTAAACATCAACGTTTCTAACGTCTCCCCAGGCACTTTCCCAAGAATTGTTCGCACACACAACTGCCCATCCAATAAAAAAAATTCTCTATCCGCAATAACCGCTTTACCTTTTTCACCCACATATAAAAAATCCTCTTGAATCTGTGGCACATACGCAAGACCTTTCAACACCCGCAAATTCTGATACTCCCCAACCGCACACTGCAGCCGATGAAACTCATTTTGATCTATTTTATCTTTATTTAACTCATAAAAATCAAAATATCTCTCCCCTGCCCTGCGAAAAACTACCTGACCAAAATCACACCCATCATCCTCAAACAACACTTTATCTAACGGCACAATTCCTTTTTGCGGATAATGTGCAATATGATTCTCTGTAATCTGACTCACTTTTTGTATGATCGGCATCCCATTAATCTCATATGGTTCCTCATACACTACCCCATACCCCCCTAAACCAATACATTTCTTTGCCGCTCGTCCACCATGTTCGCGATAATCAAACCGAAACGCCGGCGCTCCCGCTATTTCAGCCGCCTGCTCCAACCGTTTTTTAAATCGTGTAATATCTATCATCTAAGACTCCTATTTCTACAGTTAAAAAACCCCATAGAAATATATACAACATATACTTTTTACCACCTATTTATAAATATTTCGCTTTTATTTATAAACCTTTCGCCCATTTATTTAGCAAAACCACGTAGAAAAACAGCCAAAAATACCTCTATTTCAAAAGAAAACATCATTTTAAACATATTTAACATAAATCATAAAAGAGAAGATTTAAATAACATAAATCAATCTTTTTGTATGATGGGGTATAAAACAAATCAGGTTGATGGGATTATTTTTGGAACAGTAGTTTTAGGGGTAGTTTTTTTTGTTATTTTTAAACTGAATTATGTGAGTATTATCCTAATATTAATAGCTCTCGTAGTAAGCATATTTAGAAGGAACGTATATAAAATTTTATCCTAAAATGGAAATACCCACGAAAATTCAATATGATTTCTTATTAGTTCTTCTTGGATTTGCTCTAGTTATTTCTCCTTTTGTGATTCCTTCATTAGAGTTTATTAACAGAGATATCCTATTATTATCTTTAATAGATATCATAGGTGTATTTATGCTGATTTACGGTACCGGGCTTATAAGATATGATTATTATTTGAACCAAGAATTAAAAGAATTAGACTATGCCAAAAAAAAATTACAATATATCGAATTTTTTGAAGAAAAAGGAATTATCACCTCTAAAAGTAAAAATAAACACAAAAAAGACATTGAAGAAATTATTAACTAAAAGTACCATTTTAAGAAATACATTGACAACACCACAAGTATTAAATAGCAACCTAAATTAATAATACTCATGAATTGGACAAAACTAATCTACGTCTTAATCATCGTCTTATTATATACACCAATGGTCTTTTTAGGCGCCAACGTCTTCTTTCCCAAATACACGGGAGCAGACTCTTATTATCATTACGAATATAACGACTGCTACCAAAAATACCCCGCCTCCGCATTTGAAAAAGCATCAACCCAAGAACAAGAACAGATAGCCCAAAAACAAGCCACCTGCCAGAAAGAACAACAGCAAACCCAGCAAACATTCGAACAAGCCAAACAACAATACGAGGGCACAAAATATATCTTCGTCATCGCTTTTAACCTCATCATCCTCTTAATCGCTTTATTCCTTCCAAAATTACAAGACTCCGTCACCATGGGTCTCTTCCTCAGTAGCATCGTCACCACTTTTGGTGCCACCATACAATACTTCAACTCCAAAAGTAAAATTGGCTTCATCGCTTTAGTCATCACCTTCTTCTTAACACTCTACTTCATCAACAGAAAAAAAGACACTTTTGTTGATTGGAAAGAAAAGAAGTAAATAATATATTAGTTATACACTATGAAAAAAATAATACACTCTTTACTTTCAAAACAAAGGAAACCAAAATTAAAATTATCAGAATTGAAAACATTCAACGGTGGCAAAGGAAGTGAACACCTCAGTGAACAAATCGACGATATTCTATACTCATGAAACGAACCTCCCTCTCATTCAAAGACCTCAACAAAGAACTCACCGAAAATAATCTCAACATCCAATACACCAAACAAGACACTACCCAACTACTCGAAACCCCCCAATTAAAACACATCCAAAAAATCATTTTAATCAACAACCAACCCTCCTTTTTCTATTACACCTTATCCGAAATTAACAATAATACACCAAAACAGCTCCTCATCCCAACCATCAAACTCCTCCAAACCCACTCCTCACTATTAAAAAGCATCACAATTGACATGAACGCCATCAAATTCATCATCAACGGCGCCGACGTCATGCGCCCAGGAATTACGAATATAGACGACAACATCACAAAAGATCAACCCATCTGCATCATCGACATCACCCATAAAAAACCATTAGCAATAGGCATCTCACTCCACTCAACCGAACAACTCCGCACCCTCACCACTGGCAAAGTCATCAAGAATATACATTATGTAGGAGATGAATTGTGGAAAGTAGAGATGAAATAGGAAAAAAAAATTGTATCAAACAATCCTCCAAAAAAAAGTCACAACCTTTTTAAACTTCAAAAAACAACAACCTAAATCATGTCAACCTCCGAAAAATATAACCTCATCGACCAAAGCTATGACCTATTCAACGCCGAATTATACGCTTGGTTAGACCAACTATCAGAGCAAGGCCTCGCCAAAGGCATCACAAAAAAAGTAATTAACTTAAACCAATTATTCGAGAGTCCTGCGAAAGGCATGTATCAATTTCTAACATTTGCCATACCTCAAGTACCCAATCGAAACGAAGATAAAATAAAAATCTTACAAAAACCCCATTTATATTTTAAATCCGTACAGCAAACAATAAAATACATCGAACAAAATGCAAAATCATTCGCCACTCATCCCTCAGACAACCTCAAAAAAGCCATGATAAACATCGGCATCGCCCTCAGTTGCGACGCCATCGTTGCCGCAACCCTGCAACACTACAGCACAAGTATGGGCGGCGCAACGCTCTCCTGCGACTACAGGACCCAATTGATGAAATGATTCAAACATTATATCACGGCATCCACACCGCCCGCAACACCCAAGACAAAACCCCTCTTAACCAATTCTACGCCCTAGCAAAACAACATAATCTGCAGCCAAACCAAGAAAGTATCGAATATTTACTAAATTAAAACATATCTTTAAAGTGAACTTTCCTCAATTTCTTAAAAATCTCGCCACAACATTTATAAATTCCACTAAATTGGAACAATCATTCCACTAAATTGGAATATATATTTGAAAAAGCACAACACAAACCCCTAACAATGTTAACCAAAGAATATACCATCCTCGAACCATTCATCCATAAACCATGGCAATCCCTCACTTTTAAAGAAGTCAAATCCCTCTCCCACAACCGTTCCGATAATTACGTCCACACCACCCTCAAACGCCTCGTCAAAAAACAGATATTAAAAGAACAAAAGATAGGAAATAACCTTATTTATTCTATAAATAATACCATCTTTACATTAAACCTTCTCGGTTTCATCACCGAATACAAAGCACAACAATCAAAACATCTGCCCCATAAAAACATCCAAAAAATAATACACAAAATTAAAACATCTTTTTACATCTGTATCATCACAGGAAGCTACGCCAAACACAAACAAAAAGAAACATCTGATCTTGATCTCGTCATCATCTGTGACAACATCCAATCATCCCAATCCATCCTTGCTCAAATAAAACTAGAATCTGAATTGATGCATCCTGAAATTCACCCCTACATTTTCACCCAAGCCCAATTCTACGAAATGCTTATCAACAAAGAAGAAAATTACGGAAAAGAGATAGCAAAAAATAATCTTATTATAACAGGAGGAAAAGAATATTATAACATTATATTTGAGGCAATAGAACATGGATTCCACGGCTAAAATCTACCTGCAACGAGCACTAAATGAAATAACCATCGCCAAGCTGCTGCTAAGCATCTCTGAAAATAACGAGGAAAAAAAAGAATATCAAATAGATGAAGAAATGACGTTTTATAGCGGAACCATAACCCACAGTTATTACACTATTTTTTACGCAGCAAAAGCAATGTTGCTCAGCAAAAGCATTAAAACAGAAATGCCCGATGTCCACAAAAAAACATTTGAAGCATTCAAAACTGAATTTGTTGATTCAGGTATCCTCGATATTGAACTTCTTAATATATACCAAAAAATGATTCTGCGTGCAGAGGAACTATTGCAAATATTTAAAGAGGAGAAATGGAAACGCGGCCACTTCACATATCAAACTCTCCCGCAAGCAAATAAAGAACCCGCAGAACAATCAGTCCACAACGCAACTATATTTTTAAAAAATATTAAAATAATATTAGAAAAATAACCATGATCACCAACCTCACTCAAAACAAACTCATCTCCGAACACGAACTCAGAGCCAACACATTCCTAAAACAAGCTCTCGGCCTCATGTTCAGAATCAAAAAACACAACCTGATAATGACCTTCCCCACACCTCGAAAAATCTCGCTTCACAACTTCTTTGTCTTCTACCCGCTTGACATCCTTCTCCTCAACGAAAAAAAAGAAATAATAGAAATCAAACACAACTTCAAACCATTCACATTCTACAATGGAAACAAAAATAATAAAGCAAAATACGTAATTGAATTAGCTCATAGAAACAACAACTACCAGTCAAAAGATAAAGTAGAATTCTAAATATAACCCCTTTTCTCAACCGATTGTGTATCCCCAACTACAACACAACCCTAAATACACTTCTCAATATTGAGAGTAGTATGAACATAAAACAACTACTCATCCCAACCGCCCTCGCAAGCACATTTGCTCTTGGCGTCTACACCAGTCAAGGAACCAAACAACTGCTCACCTCCGCCTACAACGCATTCGAACAAACAGTAGAACAATATACCTCACTTGACCTTCCTCATCTTCCCACCCCCCAACCATCCTACA
>MFTJ01000029.1:0-6736 GCA_001786805.1 Candidatus Nomurabacteria bacterium RIFCSPHIGHO2_01_FULL_39_10
ATTTTGACTAATTGACACATTGCTGGTTGAACCAAGAGAGGTTACAACAAGCTTTGATATGATCACAGCGCTGCCAACGGTCGCGCCTGTGTCAGCATAAATAGCAATTGTCTTTGTTGCGTTTGGCGCAATCAAGAAATCAACTGAAAATGTGTTCGTAGCCGCAGGCTGGATTGGGTTAGCGCCAGAGCCTGAAGTTTCTGAAGTCTTTAAGTTAGAGAAGTTCGTCAATGCGGGAGTTGTAGCAGCTCCAAGCGCTACAGTTGCATTGAACAAACTAACTGCCAAACTCGTAACACGAACAGACTCGGAAGTGCTCTGGTTTTGCAAAGTGAACTCACCAATCTTTACATTTGTAGTGTTTGGATTGGAAGTCGTATTGGCAAAACTGCTCTTTGAAACCGAAAGGGTTCCAGTCTGAATAGTTGGAGCTGTTCCAACGACCTCAGCCGATGGGAATGTAAGAGTCGTTTTTGAAGTCTGACCCTGTCCATTTCCTGAAGAAGCAGAAGCTGGGTTAAGATTAATTTTTATCGTACCGCCAGTGTAATTTACACTAGAGGAATTCTGAAGGTCCGCGCGAATTTCAATATAGCTGTCGGTGCCGGCTGGAACAATCATCTGCGAACCAAGATTGTATGACAAGGTTGTCGCAGCCAGACCAGTCCAGTTTTGTGAAGAACCGACTTGTGAGCCATTGAAGTATACAGTCACATTGTTCAAAGAACAGTCTGTATTTGCTGTACATGAACCAGAAGCAAGTGTTGGCGTGCCTCCAAAGACAGGCAAAAGTAGAAGACTTGAAATCTTTACATCTTCGCCATATCCATGAACTTTGAATTTACCAATAACAACGTTTGTGGAGCCACCAGTGACATTTGTAATAGACTGGAATGTAGGGTCAACAGTTACGGAAGCCGAACCAGCGTTGATGGTTATTGTACCTGAAGTACTTACAACATATGCAAGGCTGGCAGACTTTGTAACAGCGATATTAACCCCGACTTGACCATCGTAAAGAACGAGGTCAGAAGGTTGCTGAAGTGAAACCGTGGCTGTATAGCCTGAACCTTTTACAATATCCGCACGTAAATCAACTGAATGTGAGCCAGTTGTAAGTTTTACGGGCGTAGCGGAAAAGTCAAGCATCGCGTAGTTGGAACCGGTAATTGTGCCAAAAGTAGCGATGCCACCGACACTAATACCGTCAATATAAAGCTTGACATTGCCAAGCGCGTCGGACGGAGCTGAACCAGTTACGCGGAAGTTTGCGCCTTTAAGCCATACTTCTCGAGTATTTACCTGAAGAGGGTTTGACCAAACTGTATATGCGGAAGTTCCGGCATTTACTGATGGTGAACCTACAGCTTGAGAAGTGCTAACTATATATACAGAAGCCAAATTACCAGAACCATAAGTCATTTCGTTACCCTTAATGTTGGTTGTAGTAGCTGTGCCTCCAGCCGCTGTAAAGCCGACAAGAGTGATACCAAGAGAAGAAGCGTTGGTCACAACAGCCACATCCGCTTTCACAGAGATGGTTTTTGAACCATTTACCGCTATCCCAAGACTATTCATCGTCAATTGACCGGTATTGTTGAAAGAATAACCGTCTGTCAGACGAGTTGCTCCATCATACAAGTAGATATTAGACAATGTGTTTTGGTCAGAGATACCAGTGCGCTGAAGCACGATTGAATTTACAGTACCTGAACCGCTGAAAGTAAAGTGAGCGAGATCAGCTGTAGCCTGATTACCAATGATGTATCCGGAAGCTGGGTTATCTGAAGAGAATGAAGCTACTACAGGACCAGTCTGATTATTGACTGCGCCTGTCGCGCATGATGCGCCAGTTGTAGGACTAAATCCAGAAGCTGAAGTACAGCCTGCTGGATATACAGTACTAGATGTACCTGTGCATGGCTGACCAGTTGTAGAACTGAAGCCAACGCCTGAAGTACAGCCTGCTGGGTAAGTCATACCAACTGTACCGCCAGTGAAGGCGGCTCGAGACTTAGCGCCGAATATTCCATCAGCCACTAAACCTTCGGAAGCCTGCCAAGTCTGAACAGCGACTTTGGTCTTTGGACCGAAACTGCCGTCTGCAGAAACTCCGACAGCGGCTTGAAGACATTTAACTTCAGCGCCCTTTGAACCGACTCTCAACGTAGATGTGATCGTGCAAGCAGTCTGAGCGGAAGCAGTGTCGCTAACGACAGCAACTCCGACAAACATAATTGCAAAAGCAACTACACCAAGAAGAAATTTTGATTTTAATAATTTACTCATAAATTTTTCTTTAATTCTTGTCCATCACCAAATTTTTGAAAAAAAATTGGTGATGGATTCTACGCCATTAATTAGTTTCGACAAAACTAAAAGCGTATTTTTTTTCTTATCTTTATTTTTTATCCGCTAATAAATAATAATTGAAAACAAATAATAATGCAGCGAACAAAAAAAAAGAACAGATGTTAACTTATCCGCCAACTGGCGGAGAAAACTGAACAAAAAAACTTTATTCAATTTTCAATGACCTTAAAATTTATTTTCTCTGAGTTCTCACTTGAAATTTTTTCGACGAAATTTCAAACGAAAATCAAAGCGAAAACAAATATAATTCGTGAATTACGGATAACACAAAATGCGCCGTCCGCAAACACTAAAGACATTATTTTGATAAGTGAGGAGCACATAAAAATTTATTTTTATAATGTCCGAACGCCATCAAAACAATGTACTCATTATAATACATAGCTGTAAGATAGAGCAATATACTATATGTGGATAACTCCACCCGTCCATCGTCTCATATTTGGGGTTAAAATGCAAGCTGGTATCTGCTCCAGCGTTTCCTTCCCGTTCTATGTAGAACACCATTTTTTGCCATAGATATTAACTCTCTTTGTAGAGTTTTCTCACTAAGTGACTCTTGCTCCCCATTATTATTCATTTTATTCATTACGTCCTTTATGGCAGCATTTCCGCCAATATTTTTAATAATACTAATTATATTATCTTGCCTCTGTTTTTTTAACATATCAAATTCCACACGAAAGGCTCCGATTTTGTGCGGGGCAGGATTATTTTTACTCAAGTTTGAGTAGTTTTTATTGGACAAAAGATGCGTTTTATCAGACAAAGCTTTCATTAAAGTACTTCCCTTTTGGACACCAATTCTTGTCCTTTTAATCTGTCCTTTATGTCCGATAGAATTTACACCCCCCTTCTCTTTAGCAAGGAGGGAGGAGAGGAGAGGAGGATTGGATTGTAGAGGATTTGTAAAGAAGTCTGCAAGCCATTTAGGTTTCATATCTATGGACTCCTGAATAGATTCTTTTAACTCAAGAAATTCTTTTTTTAAAATATTGCAGTTCATTTCTGAAATGAAATTCATAGCTGAGGCAATCTCCAAAAAGGATATTATATGCTCTATTCTCATAATGGACATGCCTGCCCCGTAGACTCCGATGTCATATCGGAGTCCTTCGGGGTCTGATATAATCTGAGTTCCTAAATTTCTTAATTTGCTTCTGATTGGTTCTTCCTTGTCTATTATGTCCGTAACCATATATAGAGCAGTAATAAGCTTGTGAGTCTTAGTATAAGACATAGAAAAATACATGTCCTTTATAGAAATACTTGTCTCGGTGCCAGAGTCCTTTATATTTTTTTCCATGTCTTTGAAATATATAAGTTAGTATTTGTCCTTTATACTATGGGACAAAGGAAAATGCAAGACAGATTTTATTCCCCCCTCTCCTTTTTTAAGGAGAGGGCTGGGTGAGGTGGATTAATAATTAAGGACCTCCCCTCATTCCCCTCCTTAAGAAAGGAGTGGAAGAAGAAATTTATTTTTAATATGTGTTAAAATACTCACATGGCAAAAAAGGAGAGTGGAAAAGAATCGGGAGGACTAAAAATTCAAACAAAACATGGGATTATGGCAGTAATTTTTTTTGTCGCCGCATTATTTTTTTTGATGTCCGCGTTTGACATCACAGGAGTCGCGGGTAAGTTTATTTATGATAAACTTTTTTATCTCATGGGTTTGGGTTATGTTCTTCTGCCGACTCTTTTTGTTATCTTGGGATACTCATTCTTAAAATCAGAAGCCCCGAATATCGGATGGAAAAGTGTGATAAGCGCCACGATGTTCCTACTCTCAGGTGAAGGTTTGATAGACATAATAAGTGGCAAGCATTCCGGAGGACTTTTTGGAGAAATTTTGTCCACGCCCTTGGTTTCGCTTTTTGATGTGTATGCGAGCGTAATTTTTATGAGCGCCATTTTAATAATTTCAATTTTAGTGATATTTGACGCAAAATTAGACGTCCTGCCATTTTTGAAAAAAATTTGGAACTTCATTATGAGAAAAAAAGATGTGAGTTCTTCCCCTGATAAGGGGGAGATGCCAGAGGCAGAGGGGATTGAAAACGACCCCTCCCCCACCCTCCCCTTAGCAGGGGAGGAAGAATTCGAACCAGTTACAGCAAAAATCAAAAAAGCGTTAGGTATAAAAAATAAAGATGATGAAGACGAATTCAACCAAAAACTAGAACCTAAAAGCTATAAGCTAGCCACTAACTATGTCCCTCCCCCGCTCTCGCTCCTTGAAGAAGATCAGGGTAAGCCAAACACTGGCGACATTAAAGCAAACGCGAATATCATAAAACGCACACTTCTGAACTTTGGCATAGAGGTAGAGATGGATGAAATAACAATCGGTCCGACTGTAACACGATATGCCTTAAAACCAGCAGAAGGAATGAAGCTCTCGCGCATCATTGCTCTGCAAAACGACCTCTCTCTCGCTCTCGCCGCGCATCCTATCAGAATAGAAGCTCCGATTCCGGGAAAATCTTTAGTGGGCATAGAAATTCCTAACAGGTCAAAGTCTATAGTAGGACTCGCCACCCTCCTTGCCGATGATAAGTTTCAAAATTCTTCAAAACCTCTCACCACGGCTCTCGGCCGCAACATTGGAGGCAAATCCATCTTCGGCAATCTTGCCAAGATGCCACACTGCCTTGTGGCCGGCACGACCGGTTCCGGAAAATCGGTTGCCATTCATTCAATGATTACTTCCCTGCTATACAGAAACGGTCCAGATGATTTAAAATTTATAATGATAGACCCGAAACGCGTGGAACTGACTCTTTACAATAACATTCCGCACTTGCTTACCCCCGTGATAACGGACGCCAAGAAAACAATTTTGGCCTTGAAATGGGCAGCTAAGGAAATGGACCGCCGTTATGACATTTTAGAAGCCGAAAGCGTGAGAGATGTGGAGTCTTATCATAGTAATGTTTACAAGGCGGGTAGTTCTGACCGTATGCCATACATTATCATTATAATAGATGAACTGGCAGACATAATGAGTTCTTACCCTCGAGAACTTGAGTCTGCCATTGTCCGCTTGGCGCAGATGTCCCGCGCAGTCGGCATTCATCTTATACTTTCCACCCAACGTCCGGAAGTAAATATTATCACTGGCTTGATCAAAGCCAACATTCCCGCTCGCATCGCCCTAAAAGTTTCTTCGCAGGTGGACTCGCGCACTATTCTCGACACTGGAGGAGCAGAAAAACTCCTAGGCGCGGGCGATATGCTTTACTCTTCGGGCGATGCTCAGCCGGAACGTCTGCAAAGCGCGTTTATTTCAGAATCAGAAGTTAAAAAAGTTGTAAAATACTTGGCGGACGCTTATAAGGACGAAGTTGCGGAAGAAATCGCTCTAACCTCCGGCTCTATTTCAGCCGATAAAAGTATTTTTGAAAGCACTTTAGATAGTGATGAAGATTTAGAAGATGATGACGAAATGTATGAGGAAGCGAGAGCATGCGTGATAGAAGCGGACCGCGCTTCCACTTCATATCTGCAAAGAAAATTGAAGTTGGGATATGCTAGAGCCGCGCGCTTGATGGACAAGCTGGAAGAACGCGGAGTGATCGGTCCGGGAGACGGCGCCAAACCAAGAGAGGTGCTGGAAAAAATTCCTGCCCGCAATGCTACGCATAGCGTTGCAGGCGGGGAACGCACAGAGACAGGTGAAAATGTAATATGAATCCAAATATTAAAAAAATATTACAAATATCCGCACTCTCTATGTTGTTTCTATTTATTGTGTTTTACGCTTTCTTCCGTTCAGAAGATTTGCTTTTGGGGGTAAAAATTAAGAACATAAACATAGTTGATGGGGCAATAGTTAAAAATAGTATTATAGCGGTGACTGGAAATGCAAAAAATGCAATAAATTTAACTTTAAACGGACGGGAAATTACGATAAACGAAAATGGTGATTTTAATGAGACAATTGCGCTCCTCGCTGGATATAATATAATAAACATAACTGCCAAAGATAAATTTGGATATGTTGATGAAAAAAATTATAAGTTAATGTACGAAAATATATGATAAATAAGAAAAAACCTGCCCGCAATGCTACGCATAGCGTTGCAGGCGGGGAAAAGAAAGAAGATAAAACTGTGGGTATGGCGGCGCTGGAGGATACTCTAAAGTCCATTCAGACAAAATTTGGCGAAGGAGCAATTATGAAATTCGGTGATTCACCGAAGGTAGATGTCAATGTGATCCCGACAGGCTCCATCGGACTTGATATGGCTCTCGGAGTAGGCGGAATACCGCGCGGAAGAATTATAGAAATATTCGGACCAGAATCTTCAGGCAAAACAACTTTGTCTCTTCATATTGTGGGAGAAGCCCAAAAACT
>MFTJ01000029.1:6744-8519 GCA_001786805.1 Candidatus Nomurabacteria bacterium RIFCSPHIGHO2_01_FULL_39_10
TTTGCGCGTACATAGATGCTGAACACGCAATGGACCCTGAATACACCAAAAAACTCGGGGTAAATATAAATAATCTTCTCATTTCCCAGCCTGACAATGGCGAGCAAGCGCTCGAAATCGTGGAATCTTTAGTGCGAACAGGTAAAATTGATGTCATCGTTGTAGACTCCGTAGCGGCTCTCACCCCGAAAGACGAAATAGAGGGCGACATGGGCGCGTACCATGTTGGCAAACAGGCCCGGCTCATGTCTCAAGCGCTTCGAAAACTTACAGCAATTGTCGCCCGCTCTAAAACAGTTGTCATTTTTATAAATCAAATCCGCATGCAAATCGGCGTGATGTTCGGCAATCCGGAAACAACTCCGGGAGGCAAAGCTTTGAAGTTCTACACTTCCGTACGCTTAGATATCCGCAAAATCGCCCAAATTAAAAAGGGAGAAGAAGTTGTGGGTTCACGCACTCGCGTAAAGGTAGTAAAAAATAAAGTCTCAGCCCCGTTCAAACAGACAGAATTTGATATCATTTACAATGAAGGCATTTCCAAAGAAGGCGAAATAATGGCGCTCGGAGAGAAATTCAAAATAATAGAAAAATCTGGGAATTCGTATTTCTTCGTACCCCCACCCAACCTCCCCCTTCCTAAGGGTGAGGAGAAGGAAGAAAAAATAAAATTGGGTGTGGGCTACGACTCCACTCGCACTTTCTTGAAAGAAAATAAAAAAATAGCTGACCAAATACTAAAAGAAATCAGAAAGAAGTTTGCAGAGGAAGCATAGATCAAATTAAAAACCTCACCCCTGCCCCTCTCCAGAGCACCAGAGAGGGAAAATATGTTTGCAATTTATGATTTTGTGCCCCCTCTCCATTACTATGGAGAGGGGGGAAGAATCCGTGCGGGCTTCGACATTTTTGTTTTGGCAGAATTTGGTGGGTTTCCTTTGAAAAACTAATGGAAAACTGATACAATTCTATTGTAATGGAAAAAGATAACTTTCAAAAAAACCTATTAAAACATACTGAGGATTTTAGAAAAGTCCTTGCTACTTCGTCTGGTGATTGGTCAGTCAAGGGTTTTATTGATATAGCAAAAAATATTTACACCATGACCGGTACCTTACAATCTTAGAGATTATTTGAAATACAGAAATGTAAAAAATGTTTAAATTATGCAAAATACAACACAACAAATAAAATTATTTAAGGAAATAGCAACAAAGAAAGTTGGCATTTTACCGTCTACTAGATATCAGGGAAGTAAATTTAAGATTTTAAACTGGATAGATTATTATACAAAAGATTTGAATTTTAACTCTGTACTTGACGCTTTTGGCGGAACTGGTTGTGTTGCCTATATGTATAAAAAAAAAGGAAAACAAGTTTTCTATAATGATTCTTTGAAATTTAATTATTACATAGGATTAGCGATTATAGAAAACCCCGGAATAACTTTAGATAATAAAGATGTTGGTTTTATTTTGGAAAAACAAACAAAAATTAAATACCCGTCATTTATTTATGATACTTTCCATGATATTTATTTTACCGATGAAGAAAATAAATGGCTTGATATTGTAATTACCAACATCAGAAAAATAACAAATAAATACAAACAAGCTTTGGCTTATTATGCTCTGTTCCAATCTTGTATTATTAAAAGACCTTACAATTTATTTCATCGCAAAAATCTTTATATAAGGACAGCGGAAGTAGAAAGAAGTTTTGGTAATAAAAAAACATGGGACACCTCATTTGAGGATCATTTTTTAAGATTTGTA
>MFTJ01000030.1 GCA_001786805.1 Candidatus Nomurabacteria bacterium RIFCSPHIGHO2_01_FULL_39_10
GTTAGGAAGTTGTTTTCGAAAGATAAAAGGGTGCATGAGCTGCCGTTTGAATCACAATCGAAGCGAATGATTACGCTTAACACTAGTTCTGGGAAAAGAATAGCGTATATGAAAGGGGCGCCGGAAGTTGTGATTGAGAAATGTTCTTTTGTTCTAGTTGGTTCAAAGATTGTGAAAAAAAGTGTCAAGCAACAACAGCAGATACATGCGGCGGCGCTGGCAATGGCGTCACGAGGGGAGCGAGTATTAGCGTTTGCATATAAAGAAACAGGAATGAAATTGAATGAAGATAATTTCGTGTTTGTTGGATTAACGGGAATGACAGATCCAATTCGAGAGGGGGTAGTTGAAGCGATTGAAAAATGTAAGACCGCAGGGATTAGAGTTATTATGATTACAGGAGATCATAGTATAACGGCGGAGTCGATTGCACGTAAGATTGGATTGATTGAGAAAAATGCGAAAGCAGTGGTCGTTACAGGAGATCAATTAGAGAAAATGGATGAGATGCAATTGAAAAGGATATTGCGCAAAAAAAATATCTTGTTTGCGCGAACGAATCCGGTTGAGAAGTTACGGATTGTGCAAGCGTTACAGGCGATGGGGGAAGTTGTGACGGTTACTGGAGATGGGGTGAATGATGCGCCAGCATTAAAGCATGCGGATATGGGAGTAGCAATGGGGGCGTCAGGAACGGAAGTGGCGCGCGAAGCGGCGGACATGATTTTAATGGATGATCATTTTGCAACGATTGTGAGTGCGATAGAAGAAGGGCGAACGATTTTTGATAATATTCGTAAATTCATCAATTATATTTTAACAAGTAATGTGCCAGAAATTATTCCGTTTATTGCGTTTGCGTTGTTGGATATTCCTTTAGCGATTACGGTTATTCTTATTTTGTGTATTGATCTTGGTACGGATATGCTGCCGGCGATTGCACTTGGTTCGGAGAAGTCAGAAGTGGATGTGATGAAGAAGAAACCAATTCCTCGAGGAGAGCATTTGTTGACGAGAAATTTATTATTGCATTCGTATTTATTTATTGGTGTGATTCAAACATTAGCTGGATTTTTTGCTTTTTTTGGGATCTTATTAAGTGCGGGATGGATGTGGGGTGAGCAGTTTGTTTCAACGGATCCGTTGTATAGGAAAGCGGTGACGGCATTTTTTGCGGCGGTTGTAGTATGTCAGATTGCAAATGTATTTATTAGCAGAACAAGACGGCAGTCGTTATTTCGCACAGGATTATTTAGCAATAAATTCTTATGGTTAGGGGTTTTTGTTGAGGTTGTGGGATTAGGAATTATTGTCTATTTGCCACAAACGCAGGCGTTTTTTGGCACGCAGCCATTGAGCGGGTTTGAGTTGATGTTGGGGTTGCCGTTTGCGATATTTATTTTCTTTTTTGATGAGATTAGGAAGTTATTGTTGCGGAAGAAAGTGGCAGTTGCGGAGAAGTATTTTGCGTGGTAAATATTTTTAAATGAGGTACGGTTTGATTGTTGTGGGAACAAAATGGAATTACAGGATAAAGTTGTATTAATTACGGGTTCGAGTACAGGGATTGGGAAAGAAACGGCTATCGCTTTAGCGAAAGAAGGAGCAAGAGTAGTTATTACGTATCACAATACGCAAAAAGAAGGGGAAGCGGTACTAAAAGAGTGTGAGAAGTATGGAAATTGTGTATTATTTCATTTGGATGTTACAGATAATACATCGATTGAGGATGTGGTACAGAAAGTGATTGATCATTTTGGAAAAATTGATATATTAGTCAATAATGCGGGATGTTTTGTGTATAAAACATTAGAAAAGCAAACTTGTGAGGATATTGAAAGACAATTGCAGGTGAATTTAAGAGGGGCGATTCTGATGACGTTGGCTTGTTTGCCATATTTGAAAAAACAATCTGATGCAGTGATTATTAATGTTGCAAGTGTATTGTCCAAACAGTCAATTATACAGGGAACGGTGTATTGTGCAAGTAAATTTGGCTTACGAGGGTTTACGCAAGCATTGGCGTTGGAGTTGCCGAAACATGTGAGGACGTATTGTGTGAACCCTGGCTTAACGGCAACGAAGATGACAGGTTTTCAAGGGATTTCTGCGGGGCAAGTTGCAGATGTGATTGTGGCTGCTGTACAGGAAGTGTTAGGTAAGAAGTCGGGCGAGGATGTGGATGTGAGAGATTTTGTTGTGAGGGGTAAAAAATAATGAAAGCGTTATTTATTGTGGCACAGCAGGGGTATCAGCATTTAGAGTATGGGATTCAAAAGCAGATTTTGGAGCAGGCGGGGATTACAACGGTTACGGCGTCAAAACAAAGAGGAGTGGCTTCTGGAAAAGTGTATACGACTGTTGCGACGTTAGCGTTAGATGAAGTTCGAGTGGAGGAGTATGATGTGATTATCTTTATAGGGGGACCGGGTGCGGTGCGATATCAGCAAGATGCTGAGGCGTGGCGGATTGCACGGCAGACGGTGGCACAAGAAAAATTACTGTGTGCGATTTGTATTGCGCCAACAATTTTAGCGTATGCAGGAGTGTTGAAAAGGAGAAACGCAACGGTGTGGAATGAGGATGGGGAGCAGGAACCGCTTTTCAAAAAATTGGGGATTACCTATACGGGTAAGACGGTAACGCAGGATGGCAAGATCATTACAGCGAATGGGCCGGGAGCGGCGAGAGATTTTGGGAAGAAGATTGTAGAAGTTTTGGGAGGGGGATGATGGATAACAAATTACAACAGTTACGTCGCAACGTAGAACAGATAGATTCTCAGATTATTGCGTTGATTGGAGAACGGCAAAAGTTGGCGCCGCAGTTTGCGCGTGTGAAGAGAGAATTGAAATTGCCGTTGCATCAGCAACAACGGGAATTAGACTTGATTAAGAGATATATGGTTTTGGGAAAGAAAAGTAATATACCTGCTACGGTAATTCAAAAAATATTTCCGATCTTATTTCATGCTTCTTTAGAACGACAACGACAGCTGTTGAAAAAGAAAGATTAAAATAGTCTTGTTTCGTTCTGATATCAATAGAGAGGTAATTATGCTTGATCTTATTGCGATTGGTGATGTGACAGAGGATGTGTTTTTACAAATTGATGATGTTTCTACAGTTGTATGTGATTCGCAGAATCATAATTGTGAATTGCATATTCCGTTTGGCACAAAATTAGGGGTTTCTCGCGTGGATAAATTGTTAGGCGGCAATGCCGGCAATATGGCGATTGGGGCGTCGCGATTAGGTTTGAAGTCGGCATTATATGCGGAAGTGGGAGAAGATGTGCAGGGGGATTTGTTGTATACATCTTTGAAAGAGAATAAAGTTTCTACCAAATATTTTTTTCGCAAGAGAGGGGAGAAGACAAATTATAGTGTTGTATTAAATCATCATGCGGAGCGAACGATTCTTGTGCATCATGAAATGCGGGCATATAGAGTTCCGAAGTTTGAACGTGTGAAGTGGGTGTATTTGACGTCGATGGCAAAAGGTAGTGAGAAGATATTTTCGAAGATCATTTCGTATGTGGGGAAGAATAAAGTTAAGCTGGCGTTTAATCCGGGAACGTATCAATTACATTTGGGGCTCGAGAAGTTACGGCCGTTGATTGAAAAGTGTAGTGTGTTAATTATGAATACAGAAGAAGCGCAGGGGTTATTGCAGACGGAAAAGCGGGATTTTAAGTTGCTGTTGTCGTCATTGTGGAAGGTGATGAAACAAGAGAGGGGGATTGTGGTGATTACGGATGGGGAGAATGGGGCGTATTGTTATGATTCTGAGGAATATTATTATTGTCCGATTGTGCAGGTGCCAATTGTTGAGCGAACGGGAAGCGGAGATGCTTTTTCAACGGGATTTGTATGTGCGCTGCGGTATGGCGAATCTGTTGCGGAGGCGTTGCGATGGGGGACGGTGAATTCTGCGGCGGTGATTGGAGAGATAGGACCGCAGGCAGGGTTGTTGAGGCTTGCGAAAATGAAGAAGGTGTTGAATGAGAATGAGGGGTTTAAAGCGAGGGTGCTTTTGGAGAGGGAAGTGATGGATGAAAAGGTGTATGTGATGAAGAAAAAGGGAAAAATTTAGAATTAAAATTTAAAAAAACTATCCCCACTCAAACTTCCCTTCCCAATTGACAAATTCTGAGACTTCTTTGCGTCCGCTGGGTTTTTCTTTGTCTTGCATGTCTTTTGGCAATACACTCTTTTTAGCGAATTTGCCGATAGCACACATGGCTTCGACTTGGTAGGTGTCAGGAATCTGCAGGGTTTGTTTGACTTTGTCGTAATCAAAGCCTTGCATGCCGTGGACGACGAGATTTCTGCGTGCGCCTTCCAAAGCAAGAGACATCCAGGCGGCGCCGGTGTCAAAGGAATGGGTTTGGGCGGGTTGGTTGTTATGGGTAAAATTTTTTGCAGAGAGGATGATGATTAATGCTGCGGCGTTTTTGCACCATTGTTTGTTGAAATCAATTAAAAAGTCCATACATTTTTCTTTTTGTTCACCGGTTGCGATGATGAAGCGCCAGGGTTGGTTGTTATAAGAGGAAGGTGCCCAACGTGCGGCTTCAAATAGCGGGAGGAGTTCTTCTTTGGGAATTGATTCGCCTGACATTGCGCGTGGCGACCAGCGGGTATAAAATAATGGGCTGATATCTGTGTTACTTGTCATTGGTTTACGTATTTTTTTGGCGATTGATTGTAGTTTCATGGTTGATGTACCTCTCGTTTTTATTTAGGTGATAAATTTGGATGGGTGTTTAAGAAGGTTATGGTGGTCAAATGCATGATTGACTGCGGCGTGGGCAAGAATGTGTAATGAATCGTAGAGAGGCAGATTAATATCTTTCTGTGTTATGGCTAAAGGTAACTCGGTGCAGCCTAATACGATCGCTTGAACGTCTTTAAAATTTTGTGCAGATTGGATTACGGCTTTTTTTGTGTTCTGGTTGATCTTTCCTTTCATGACTTCTTCAATTAAATTAGTTATATTTTTCTGTTCTACTTCGCTTGTAATTTTATGTACTACTATATCTTTTTTTTCAAGAGGGGAATATACATTCTTGTCAGCGGTAGTTTTAGAGCATAATAATCCTATTGAGGTGATGCCGTTCAACGTGAGTATTTTTGTTGTTTCTTCGATAATGCTTACAATAGGAATTTGTATGTTTGAACGCATTTGAGTGATAAAATAATGAACGGTATTGCAGGGAATTACAATAAAATCACATCCTGCGTTTTCTAATAGATGAATTCCTTTCAAGAGCTGGTGTAATACTTTTTTTTCGTTGTCGATGCCTTCTTCTGTGAACCCGTCTAATGCCATCGAATACATAATCATTTCGGGATAATCTGTATCTTGGATGGCGTGATATTTTTGCTGACAAATCGAAATAATTTGGTGGTAAAATGCGGCGGAGGCAGCAGGACCCATTCCCCCTAATATTCCAATCACTTTTTTCTTGGCCATATTATAACTCTCCTAACATTTTTACCAACTCTAGAAGATGTTTAACTTTTAGAGAAGGGTTAAAATTCTCTTTTAAGAAAACATTTTGAACTGAAGAAGATTCATGAGAGAGAGTACAAGGGGTGTGGTAATAAAAAGGGATAATTTTGGAGGAATCGATTCCGAGTTTAGACACTATTGTTTTTGTGCCTTTTTGCTGTGAGGCGTAGCTTTGATCAAGAATAGTTATACATATTTCACTTTCGTTTAACTTTTGTTGATATAGGCAGGCATCGAGAAGGGAGCAATAATATTTATCTTCGGCTGGATTATAGAGCAATATTTTTTCTTTTTTTAATATTACTTTGCCGGTTTTAGATTCAGGCAGGGCTTCTTCTTTTTTTAATAGATAATCCACTATCTCTTTGGCTTGAGGAATTAAATCTGACTCGTAGATCACTTTTTGAGGTATGAAACCTTTAGCGGTGATTGAAGAGATGTAGGCTTGTTCATCAAGAAGGGAGAGGTTATTTTGAAACTGCGGGTTGTAATTATCGATAAAAAGCCAAGGTTTCATACAAAAACCTAATAATTTTCCTAATTGCAATACTTTTACTCCTTGGTCTATACTTATATCTTGCTCACTATTTGGAAGTTGATTGGTGTAAATATGTCCTGCTTCGACAATTACACTCTTCTGTTCTCCGTAGGTTATTTTTCCTTGCAGCATTTTTTCAAGCAAATTTATCATATTTTTTCTCTCTCCTCTATCTTGTTTTTTTCCTATTCTTGTTCTTGGAGAGAGAGGAAGATATACTTATCGTCTCATCTCAAACATACATAAACAAAAGTGTTCGAAATAAAACAAATGAGTTAAATTTATAAATAACGAGAATATAATGAGAACCAATGATGAAACAGGCACTGTTGAGAAAAGAAGCTGCACCAAAGTCAACCACAGAGTTGACCAAAGAGTATATCAAGGATCATCCATCAATCAAAAATTGTTTGAGAATGGGATTGGTCAATTATTCTGCGCTGGCTCGGCATATTGCAAAAGAGTTGCATATTGAGAGAAAGATGTCGATGGAGGCTATTTTAGTTGCGGCACGACGGTTTCAGATGGAGTTAGGGAAAGATAGGGTGCAAGTGGAGCAGATCAAGAATATGTTGGCGCGTTCAGAGGTTGAATTGCGCAATAAGATTACAGTTCTGATCGTTGAGAAGTCGTTTGATTTTGAGTATATCAATTCAATCCATCAGCGGATCCATACAGAACATAATCCGTTTTATTTTTTAGAGGGGTCGGATAATTATACGATTATCACGGCGGAGAAATATCTGCCGTTATTAGAAGCAAAACTGAAAGGGAAAATACTGAAAAAGCATCATAATTTGGCGTTAATTATGTTTAAGTCTGCTAAAGAAATTGAGTCGCAATTAGGGGTTATTGCGTATCTTTGCGGGCTATTTGCGGAAAATGGAGTGAATATCGTAGAATTTCTCTCTTGTTGGACAGATACGTTATTTGTGATTAATACAAAAGATGTGGCAAAAACGCTGACGTTTCTACGATTTTGAATGTTCCCACCGCAACTATTTTAAAGCTCTGTATCATTCTTCCCTCATACGAGCGTGATATGATGGTGGAATTGTCAAAACTGAATGTTAATATTAATCTCTCAGGAGTATTTTTCTGGCTGCCACGAGTATTAGCGCTGTTTTTGGTGTTTTCGTTTATTGCAGGGGTGCTCTATACGTTTGGGTTTGGGCAGGAGTTTATGGTGGGATTGATGGTGTGGTTGATTCTGTTTTTTACGATGCTTATTGCGTGGAAGAGTGATCCTATCGGAGG
>MFTJ01000031.1:0-7309 GCA_001786805.1 Candidatus Nomurabacteria bacterium RIFCSPHIGHO2_01_FULL_39_10
CACCGAAGGCTCATTCAAAATGATTCCTTTGCCGGGTAAAAATACCAGAGTGTTTGCTGTCCCCAAATCTATCCCCAATTTTTTTGTGAAAATTCCCATAGAGGGAATACTATCATATTTGTGGTAAAATAAAAGGATGAATACTGAAACGAAAGATAGCCTAGAAAATCCATTCAAGGGTTATTTAGATAACTTAAAAAAGCACAAACAGGCGATAAATCCGGTCCACGAGATAGTTAATTGCTACTATAAAATGAACGGCTGGGAAAAAATGCCGAAAAGTTTTTATACCGGCAGATATGAATATAGAAAGCTCGCTAGTGAAGCTAAAAAGCTGTATCAAGCCTGCAACGAAGTTCTAGACGACGCCATCTGGGCGCTGGATAAGATGAAATACTTAGCTGAAAAAGGCGGTTTCGACTGGTCTATAATTACTTGTCTAAAACATAAACTAAAGTAAAACAGCAATAGTGTACGACCGTTTCTTATTGCTAAATTTAGGAAACGATGACTGTAAACTCCCCTCTTTGTTTTTCAGGATTTTTTATAAGATACTCCAAAACTTCCACGGGTGTGCCTGTTTTAAATTCTTCGTAAATTTTCGTAAGTTCTCGGGCGATGCAGACTTTTTTGTTGGGGCAAAATTTTATAAGGGATTCCAAAGTTTTCAAAATCCGATGCGGAGACTCGTAAAACACCATTGTGCGTTCCGATGAGGCAATTTCTTTAAACAAAGTTTCTCTCCCCTTTTTGTGCGGTAAAAATCCAAGAAAAGTAAATTCATGAGTAGGCAAACCCGAAACCGAAAGCGCAGTAATAACAGCTGAAGCTCCCGGAATTGGAATCACTTCCGTATTTTGAGCAAGGGTAGTCCTTGCTCGGATTTGAGAAACTAACATTGTTCCGGGGTCGGAAATTCCCGGCGTGCCGGCATCTGACACTAAAGCTAAATTTTTTCCTTCTTCTAGTAATTCAAAAATCTTATCTACTTTGGATAATTTACTTTTGGCGTGGTAACTCATCGTCGGAGTATTGATAGCATATTTATCCAAAATCTTTTTGGTCTCGCGCGTGTCTTCACACAAAATTAAATCAACGCTCTTCAGCGTCTCAATTGCTCGGAGCGTGATGTCTCCCATGTTCCCTATCGGCGTGGCAACTATGTAAAATTTAGACATTTATTTCCTATACTTTCTCGTTCGCCACTTGTCGGCTATTTTGACCCGAGTGAGTGAGCGTTCGAGTTCGGCTTCAAAATGCTCGAAGTCAACATGCTCTTTATTTTCCCCGCCTGCAACGCTTTGCGTAGCATTGCGGGCAGGCATTTGCTTCTTTAATTCTTCTGCGCGAGCTTTGGCTTGAATAATTTTTTCATCAGTTAACTCAGAAACATGTTCGGCAAAATCAGCCAAAACAGCAACTTCTGTAACATCCTCTTCGTTTGTTTTTATTTCCACAAACCCGCCTGCTACCGCCATCGGCACATGCTCGCCATTTGTAACCGCCACGACATCCCCAGAAGCCAATCCGGCAATCAGTGAAATATGTTCAGGTAAAATGGTGATCTCGCCTTCTGTAGTCGGCAAAGTCACTTGGTCCACCATTTCTTCAAGAACTAGCCGTTCCGGGGTGACTATTTTTAGTTTTAGACTTTTAGTCATACTAATATGCGAATTATACCAATCTACGAATATCTGCGAATAAATTCATTTGTAGCCATTCGTTTCATTCGGATAATTCGTTAATTCGTATATTTATTTATAATGCCCCCTTCATGTAAAAATCCGCTTCCGGTTTGCTATCGTGTTTACCTTCCAAAATTTCCTTGAACGAACGAATTGTTTCAGCAAGCGGTACATACTGCCCTTTTGTGCCGGTGAACTGT
Source organism: Candidatus Nomurabacteria bacterium RIFCSPHIGHO2_01_FULL_39_10 (assembly GCA_001786805.1). Classification (GTDB taxonomy): domain Bacteria; phylum Patescibacteriota; class Minisyncoccia; order Phycocordibacterales; family UBA9973; genus UBA9973. Next base: position 1,886 of record MFTJ01000031.1, read on the forward strand.
TCGGCAACGAAAAACGGCTGGGAAAGGAATTTTTGAATTTTGCGGGCGCGGGCAACTAATTCTTTGTCCGCTTCGGAAAGTTCTTCCATACCCAAGATGGCGATGATGTCCTGCAAATCCTTGTAGCGCTGAAGCACGCGCTGAACCTCACGAGAAACATTGTAATGTTCCTGCCCAACGATATTTGGGTCAAGAATAGTACTAGAAGAATCCAGCGGGTCAACAGCCGGATAAATACCAATTTCAGAAAGTGAACGATTGAGCACAACCGTAGAGTCCAAGTGGGCGAATGTTGTCGCCGGAGCCGGATCAGTCAAGTCGTCCGCCGGCACATACACCGCCTGCACGGAAGTGACTGAACCTTTGTCTGTAGAAGTGATTCTCTCCTGCATAGCGCCCATTTCTGTGCCAAGCGTCGGCTGATAACCCACAGCCGAAGGAATACGCCCAAGCAAGGCGGACACCTCCGAGCCAGCTTGTGTAAAGCGGAAAATGTTGTCAATAAAGAAAAGCACATCTTTGCCTTCTTGGTCTCGGAAATATTCTGCCATAGTCAGCCCCGAAAGCGCCACTCGCATTCTTGCGCCCGGCGGTTCATTCATTTGTCCGAAGACCATTGCGACTTTGTCCAAAACGCCAGATTGCTTCATTTCATGATAAAGGTCGTTTCCCTCGCGAGTTCGCTCTCCAACACCAGCAAAGACAGAATAGCCTCCGTGATTTGAAGCTATGTTGTGAATAAGCTCCTGAATAACGACAGTCTTGCCGACACCTGCACCTCCGAATAAACCAACTTTTCCTCCTTTCAAAACAGGACAAATGAGATCAATAACTTTTATACCGGTTTCAAGGATTTCCACTTTTGTCGCTTGCTTTGTGTAATCCGGAGCTTTGCGGTGAATCGGCAAACGTTTTGCCGCCCCAGCGGTTGAACCGCTGGTTTTCAGCGGTTCAACCGCTGGGAGGTCATCTATCGCCTCGCCAAGCACATTAAAAATTCGCCCGAGAGTCACGTTGCCGACAGGCACGGATATCGGCGCGCCGGTGTTTATGACTTCCATGCCACGAGAAAGTCCGTCCGTCGTGTCCATGGCAACCGCTCGCACCACTCCACCGCCCAAGTGCTGTTCGGTTTCCAGAATGAGCTTTTTGTCGCCATTCATTACTTCTAATGCAGTATAAATATCCGGAAGCGTTTCTCCGAAATTCACATCTACGACCGGACCGATTATTTTTTTGATTGTGCCTGTTTGCATAATAATTTTTTGTTAATAATTTTTAATTCACCTCACCCCGCCCCTCTCCTTGTTAAGGAGAGGGGGTACTCAACTAACGCTCGCCATTCCGGCGCTGATTTCAGATATTTCTCTGGTAATATTCGCCTGTCTGGCTTTGTTGAACATCAGGGTCAAGTCATCAATCATTTCGCTGGAAGCCTCGGAAGCGTTTTTCATCGCGACCATTCGGCTACTCTGCTCGGAAGCGTTTGACTCGGTCACCATCTGATATATCTGCATTCGGGTCAATTTTTCTGCTAGAGAACCTACTAATTTCATCTTATCTCCTTCAAATAAATAATCAATCTTGCTAGACTTGGCGGTTAAACCGCCAATTGGCGGTTTAACCGCCAAGTCTTCTATCAAATTTTTTAAATCTGTGCGATTTACCGGCAACACTTGTTTTATATTTGCTCTCTGCGTCAGAGCGGAAACAAAGTCGGTATAGACCACTAAAACTTTGTCGTATGTTAAATTTTTATATTCATTTATAACATATTTTGCAATTGGTTCAATATCGGCAAGAGTGATACCGTCTAGAATAAAATTTGCTGAAGAAAATCCAATTGTACGGTTAATGAAAATTTCTCCTTTTTTACCAACTGAACCCAAACTTATTTGGGCTTTTTTATTAGTTTTCAAAAAATTAAGAGCTGTTCTCATTATTTGCGCGTTGTAAGCACCACACAGTCCTCTGTTAGAAGTAATAAGCAACAACAAAATTTTCTTCTTCTCGTTTTCTTTCCTATTTCGTTCCGTGAAAAGCGGATGCTCTAGATCCTCCACACTTTGCGCTATAGAAGTTAGAATCTCCCAAGAATATTCCGCGTACAGCCGGGAAGCCAGCGTATTTGAAACCGCGCGCTTCATTTTAGAAGCCGCCACCAACTCCATCGCTTTAGTGATTTTTTTGGTATTCTTTACGCTCTTTATTCTTCTTTTGATTTCTTTTGTGCCTGCCATAAATTTATTTTAATTTTATCGGAGTTTCATCTTTAAAGTTTTTTAATTTTCCATCTAATCTCATTATTCTAACTCTGCCTAATTTTTTAAGAATTGTTAAAATCTCTAATTGATGATGATCTAATGGGTGTTTACCACTTTTAACTTCAAAAAATTCCAAATTACCTTTTTTATTTATTACTGCAAAATCCGGCCAACCACCACTTTGCACTCTGTGTTTAAATTCTCTTCCTAGAACATTAAAATGGTTCTTTGTAAGCCAAGTGTTAAATTTTTTATTTGAAATTTTTGCTAATTTTGGTCCGTGCATATTTTATTTCATAAAACTACTTTTAAACTCCGCAATTGCTTTTTTAAGCTGCTCCTCGCCTTTATCTGTCCACATTTTGGACTCTGCAATTTCTTTATAAAAAACTTTTGCATGGCGTTCGGTGTATTCAATCAGCCCCCCCTCAAACTCTTTTATTTTTTCTACAGGCACATCGTCCATGAAGCCTTTTGTCAGAGCATAGAAAGTCACCACTTGATGCTCCATTTTTACCGGCGCGTATTGTAGCTGTTTCAAAACTTCCACAGACCTCTTTCCGCGTTCAAGTTGGCGCTTGGTGGAATCATCAAGGTCGGAGCCGAATTGAGCGAAGGCTTCAAGCTCGCGGAACTGGGCGAGGTCAAGCTTGAGAGTTCCAGCCACCTTTTTCATCGCCTTAATTTGCGCGGAAGAACCCACACGAGACACAGAAGAGCCGACATTGACGGCAGGACGAATGCCTTTGTAGAAAAGGTCTGTTTCCAGGAAAATTTGCCCGTCAGTAATGGAAATGACATTGGTCGGAATGTAAGCGGAAATATCTCCGGTCTGAGTTTCGATAATCGGAAGCGCGGTGATGGACCCTCCGCCATATTTTGCATTTCTTCGGCAAGCGCGTTCGAGCAAGCGAGAGTGCAAGTAAAAAACATCTCCCGGATACGCCTCGCGGCCCGGTGGGCGGCGAAGCAAAAGGGAAATTTCACGATAAGCGACCGCATGTTTGGAAAGATCATCATAAATAATTAAAACATCTTTGCCCTGATCCATAAAATATTCTGCAATCGCGACACCAGAGTAAGGAGCAATGTAAGACATAGCCGCAGGTTCGGAAGCTCCGGCGGAAACGATAACCGTATAAGCCATGGCTCCGCTGTCTTCTAGGCGAGCCTGCAGTTTGCGAAGTTTAGAATCTTTTTGCCCGATAGAAACATAAACGCAAATCATATTTTGGCCTTTTTGATTTAAAATAGCGTCAATGGCAATCGCCGTTTTTCCCGTCTGTCTGTCTCCGATGATGAGTTCGCGCTGACCGCGACCGATAGGAATAATAGCGTCAATCGCTTTGATGCCTGTCGCAACCGGCTGGTCCACTCCCTGTCTAGTGACGACTCCCGGAGCCACTTTTTCTATTGGATAACTTTTCCCCGCCTTTATGGCTCCCTTTCCATCAATCGGCGCGCCGATTGCGTTCACTGCCCGTCCCAAAATGCTGTCCGACACCGATATTTCCAAAATTCTGCCTGTTGCTCTCACTTCTTCTCCTTCTTTTATTTTATCAAAACTCCCTAGAATAATTACCCCCACCGCATCTTCTTCCAGGTTGAGCGCCACGCCGCCGACTCCGTTTGAAAAAGTAACTATTTCCGAAGACTTTACATCAGAAAGTCCCGAAACTTTCGCGATTCCGTCAAAAACTTCCAAAACTTTTCCGACTTTTTCAACTTCGGTTTGTATTTTGAAGGCCTCTATTTCTTTTCTTAAATTTTCTACTATATTGTTTGACATCTTATGTTTCCCTTATTAAAAATTTTTCTAATTTGCGGAGTTTGTTTTTATATGTGGCGTCCCAGACTTCATCTCCAACCTCGACCCGTATTCCTCCCAACAACTCCGGTTTTTCAAAAAAAAGACTCTCTACATTTTGAGCTTTATATTTTTCTTTGATTTCATTCTCTAATTTTTTTCGCTCTGTGGTTTCCATTTTATGCGCTGTGGTGGCTTTCATTCTGACTATCCCCTCTTTTTTATCAATAATTTCTTGCAGGGCGGAGAGAACATTTTTAGAATTTCCAATCATGCGCTTGTTCTCCAAAACTTTGACCGAACGCTTGAGGGCTAGTTCTAGGTTGCTACCAGATTTTCCTTTTGTAGCGTTATATATAGCCTCTGCCATAATTTTGGGGGAAATTTTAGTCATGATTTATTTATCTAATAAATTATGTAATTCTTTTATTTCTTTTTCCTCAAATTTATGGTCAGTTTTACCTATGAGTTTCTGTGCCATAAGCACAGCAAGAGAAACAATGTCCTTTTTAACCGACTCGACTATAGTTTTCTTGTCTATTTCCATTTGAACAACCCTTTCTTTTACCCATTTATCGTTATCCGCTTTTATTATTGCAAGATGTTCTTCTCTTAACTGAGAGAGTTCCTTAGTTGATTCCTTCTTTGACTCTATGGAAATTTGACGCAGTTTAATTATGTTTTGTTCACTTTCCTTTTTAGCCTGCAATAAAAGGTCTTCTGCTTTTTTTGAATCTGCTAAACCTTTTGCTATTACCTCGCCTCGCTCTTTCATAAGCTTGCGAAGCGGTTTTGCCGCGAGCAGATAAAAAGCCAAAAATACAATCCCAAAGTTAAACAACTGGGCGATCATTAGCTTCCAATCTATGTGAAATGTTTCTATAAATTCCTGCATAAATTTTCATTAAATAAATAGTTTTAATTTTTTAAAATGGTCTGGCTGGGATAGGGACCCAGAGAACCGAGGACCTTATAAAAAATTGAAAACTATTTATTTAATAGAGAACGCGATAACCAAACCATAAATAGCCACAGCTTCTGCGAAGGCAGACACGATAAGCATCGGAACCAAAACCTTGCCTGTAGCTTCCGGATTTCTGCCGATAGCTTCCATGGCTCGCGCTCCAATAAGACCGATACCTATACCTGCGCCAAGCGCTGAAAGACCGATAGCAAGCGCCTTTCCAATCGGCGCAAAACTGACAACTGTACTTACAACTTCTTTTTCCATAATTTTTATAAATTTCACCCCGCCTGAAATAGGCGGGGCAAGCTAATAATTTTTTCGACTACTTAATAATAAATGCACCTCACCCCCGCCCGCTTTCGCCCGAGCGAAGCGAAGGCGGGCGG
>MFTJ01000031.1:7317-14373 GCA_001786805.1 Candidatus Nomurabacteria bacterium RIFCSPHIGHO2_01_FULL_39_10
CATGCTCGTGCTCTTCTTCGTGTTCCTCATGATCTTGCGACGCTATCGTGAAGTACACCGCGGCAAGCAGAGAAAATATGAGCGCCTGAATAAGCCCGATGAACACCTCTAAGAACAAAAACGGAGTGGGTAGGATGTAAAGAAAAATCGCGCCCATTGATGCAAGAAGCACTTCTCCGGCAAATATGTTGCCGAAAAGTCGGAAAGAAAGCGAAGCCACCTTTGCCATTTCTCCGATAAGCTCGAGGAGACCCACGAAAAACGCAATCGGAGCCACGATTATGACACTCTTATCCTTTCGGAACTTTGTCATTATCCCTCCGAGTGCCTTGATATTAACATATTTATTGAAAATTTTCCAAGCGCCTATGACCATAATTCCAAAAATGTTTGAACCGATGACTATAGCGAGGCTCAAAGCCAAAGTCGTATTAATATCGGCAGTTCCAGCGCGGAAGATGGGAACAAAGACAGAATTTCCAGCCTCCTGTGCCAGAAAACCGACAGAACCAACAAAAGGCAGAAGCCCGAGCCAGTTGTTTACTAAAATAAAAATAAATAGTGATGCGACTAGAGGAAAAATTTTAAGTGTTATCTTGCGGTCATTCGTCACTTGGTTGCACAACGACAGCGCGCCCTCTAGAAAAATTTCAAAAATATGCTGAAGCTTGCCTGGAATTTGTTTTAAGTTCCGCTTTAGCAATACGCAAAGAACGACTATAACCAAAACAGCCAGCCAAGAATTAAGTAAAGAATTTGTAATTGAGAATCCGCCAGCTGGCGGACCGACATGAAAAATCGGCTCCGCAAAAATAGTTGTCTCGTGAATTGACTGCTCCCCGCCTGCATCAGCTATGCTGGAAGCATTGCGGGCAGGTGTCATTTGATTTGTGTTATTTGCTGCCATCTTGTTCTAGTTCTTTTTTATATTGTTTTATTTCGCGATAAATTCCAAAACAGCTAACCCCGAATCCGACTATCAGAAAAACAGAAAATAAAGACTGCTCAAGATATCTTCCCAATAAAAGCCCCAAAATCAAAGGAAATATTATCCAAGAAGTCGTCTTAGCGTAAAAAAGCATTACTGGCTTGAGCCAAGCGTTATCCGTATTTATCTTTTTTTCATTTTTAACCACAAAAATAAAAGGCGTTACGCCTTTCCGATAGTATATTATAAAGCTATTTTTGATGCAAACTGGAAAACTACACCGTAATCTCCCCTATAAAATTAGTGTTGATTATTTTCTTTAAGTCAGCCAAGAATTTATAACCTCCTTGTCGGGCACCATGGCTATCGTTCCTCCGAATCCTAGAATCATTACTTTTTTTTTTTCATATCTAAATTTCTATTCCGTATTTTTTAATTTCTGAAATAAACGGCGTGGCGATAGATTTGTAATCTTTCGATGAAACAGGGTGCGCTTCAATCCTATTGTCTAATTTCCAATGCAAAAAATTCAACTTTCCCATTTCGGTCATTTCATCTTTCCCTAACTTTGAAGAAACTACGCATATGTCAATATCACTATCCTTTCTCTGTTGACCACGTGCATATGAACCAAATAAGACCATACGCTCCACGGGAATGCCTGAATTTTCTATAATTTCTCTATATCGCAAAAGAATATTTTTAATTTTTTTATCTATTGTTTTTTTAGCCATATAATAAATTTGTTAATTTTACTAATATATTTTTTGGTAAATTCTGAAGTAGCCTTTTTGTAAAAAGAATTTTTGTAATCATCATATCTGGCTTTTATATTAAAAGCGTTCACTTCATAAAGTAATTTAGCGTGTTCATCTGTTAAATTTATTTTTGCTCTTTTGGCAAGAAGCAACAAATCATGGCTTATGGGAGATTCTCCGCCATTACTGACAATCATTCCTTTAAGATATTTTTCTAAAGAGAGATGGGAGAAAAACAAAGCGTGCATATAACTTTTTGAACGCATTAAGACCGCAACAACCTCCCAGTCCTTTTTAGAAGAATTAAACCAAAATTTTATTAATTCCTGATTTGACATATATCCAGTATAGCATATTATGAGTTTCTAACTACTTTGATTTCAACTCCAGCTTTTCAACGCGAACAATTACATTATCTATTTTTCTATCATACGCCAGATGATCAGTATATAAAGTAGAAATATTTTCTCTGAAAGATTTAGTGTCTTCGTGTATGGCTGTAATTTCTTTTAGCATTACTTGTATAACTTGTCCATGTGTTGTTAGTGTCTTATTCATCTTGTTTAGAGTTTCTTGTTGCGCATTTAAATCCTCTTTGGTTGCCATACGATCAACAACATCTTCCTTTATCATTTTAGCTAGGTCAGCAATTGTTACTCTTTTTGTTTTTTTATTATTCATGTTATTTTTCTTCTTTTACTAATTTATGCTTCTTTAAGAAATCGAGTATTGGTTTTCCACATTTTGAACAAAAATCCTTACCACTAAAAAAATCGGCACCAGCTCTTATTGGGCGACCTTCTATTTTCTTTTTACAAATATCGCATTTGCTGACATTCATATTTTTATTATACCAAATCCAAAAATTCAAGCAAATGAAAATTTGCGTCTACATGTCTATTTTGATATAGTTTTTTCTATTGAGCGTGTAGTTCAGTGGTAGAACGCTGTCCTGATAAGACAGAGGCCGATGGTCCGATTCCATCCACGCTCACAGAACAAATCAAAAAACCACCGGGTGGTGGTTTTTTGATTCTAAAATATAATTTAAACCTCGCCCATATCGGGCGTGGCAAGTTAGTATTCTCGGCGTCCGCCTCCTCCCCCATAACCTCCTCGGTCACTGCCTCCAGTTCGTGGTGGGCGAGCTTCCATTGGGCGAGCTTCGTTGACAGTAAGTTTGCGTCCTTCGAATTCTTGGTCATTGAACATAGAGATAGCTTTTGCGGCTTCCTCTTGTGTTGACATTTCCACGAATCCAAAACCTTTAGAACGACCAGACATCTTGTCCATAATAATCACAGCGGAAACAACGTTTCCAGCCTGCGCGAAGAGCTCTTTGAGAGCCGCTTCTTGGGTGCTGTAAGGGAGTCCCCCTACATATAGCTTTGTAGCCATAACTTTACTTCTTCCTTTTTTACGAAAAAGGACAAAAAACTATTATTAAACCCGCCCAGAGCGAGCGAGCGTAGAAAACTCTTTTTCGCTAAAATGAGACCCTACTGTTGAAGTATAACACACCTAAAACGAAAGACAAGATTATTCTTCGGTTTCTTCTCCCACCGCCCCAGACTGAATATCCGCAATAATATCTTCTATTCCCCCTTCCATTATTTTCGGCAAATTGTGCCAAGATTTTTTGATGTGATGGTCGGTCACTCTATCCTGCGGGAAATTGTAGGTGCGAATTTTTTCGGAGCGGTCGGCGGTGCCTATTTGGTCTTTTCTGTCACCCGCGTATTTTTTCGCTTCTTTTTCTTCTTCCAGTTGCTGAAGCTTGGCAGTCAAAATACTCATGGCTTTTTCACGGTTTGCCAGCTGACTCCTTTCATTTGTAGAACGCACATCGAGCCCTGTAGGTTTATGGATAATGCGGACGGCTGTTTCAACTTTGTTCACATTCTGCCCGCCCTTTCCGCCGGAACGAGAATATTCCATATCAAATTCAGAAGGGTCAATTTTGAAATTAACTTTTTTCCTGATTGGCAAAACTGCAACGCTAGCTGTGGAAGTATGTACCCTGCCGTTTTTCTCAGTTGCTGGAATTCTTTGCACCCGATGCACACCCGTCTCATAACGCATCTTGTCATACACCCCTTTGCCTTTTATTTCAAAACTCGCTTCTTTGTAACCCGAGAGGTCGCTCTTGGATTCATAATTTACTCTCCAGAGCCAGCCTTGCGATTCCGCATACTTTTCATACATGTGCGCAAGCTCCCAAGCGAAAAGCGAAGCCTCATCACCACCAGCTCCGGCTCGCACTTCCAGCACTATCTCATTTGTGATTTCAGCTTCTTCTTTGTCTTTATCCAGAATTTCTCGCACTTGTTTTTCTAGTCTTTCTTTTTCCTCCTGAATAAATTTGAGTTCTTTAGCCGCCATTTCATGCAGGCTTTCATCGCCTGCTCGCCCCGCCTGGAGAGGCGGGGCGAGCATTTCCCGCACCACTTCTTCTTCACGCAAAAGCTTTTCCAGCATATCTGCAAGATAGCTGGTTCTGTGGTCTTTTTTTATTTCATCTAGGTTCATAAATTAAAAGCAGAAAGAATTATAAAATTTTCTATCCCCGAGGGTCCCACTCAGTACTCCGAGAAGGGCGCAGGGGAAGAAAATTTTATAATTCTTTCTGCTTACTTCTTAGCTTTTGAAGAAAGAACTTTTCTTTTATTAAATCTCTCCACGCGTCCCGCAGTGTCCATAATCTTTTCGTTGCCTGTATAAAAAGGATGGCACTTGCTACAGATTTCCATGGCGATTTCAGGCATAGTTGAGCCAACTTCAAAAACCGCCCCACAGGCACAGGTAGCCTTTGTTTTTATATCGTATTTCGGATGTATATCTTTTTTCATAATTAAAACATTATCACAATTTCTGTTTTAGAGCAAATCCATATCGGATTTACCAGATTATCTAGATTTTATTGCGGAACCACCTTTCTGTAATAATCGGTTTCGAGAATTTTCGCCGAATATTTGAATTTATCGGCAACTATTTGATTGATGACATCCCGATACTCTTCTCCTCCTCCCGCGGCGCCTGCCTGCGCAGTTGTGGAATTAAATCTGGCATTATCGGTAATCCAACTCCGGTTCACAAAAATAACCAAGGGCGAAGCGTTTGAAAAAACATCCCTTCCCGCAAGCAGGCGCGAGTCATATTCCAAACCGAATAGATTTGACAATGTAGGAAGAATATCAAGAGGCGAGACGGGTTCGTCAACTGAAACAGTCTCCATCCCTTTTTTCCAAAGAATGAAAACGCTCTTATAAAGTTCAAAGTTTTCCTCCACTTTGTGTCCTGCCAGTTCATCAAGAGTTTCTTTGGGTAAACCGTAAGGATAATGATCCGGGACGATGGCAATAACGGTATTTTCGGCAACACCTGTGGCTTCAAGCTTTTCGGTTAATGATTTCAAGGCAAATTCCAATTCCAAATTAGCGGCAATATAAGCCTTGGCTGTATCGGAATATGACAGATCAGCAACATACGATTTATTTTTCTTCGCGATATAATTGCCCAAAAAATTATATTCTCGGTGTCCGCTGACAGTTATATAATAAACCGCGAACGGCTGTGAAGAAATGTATTCATCAGCCGTAACTTCTATCATTTCAAGATCGGACTCCGGCCATGTTTTTTTAACCTTCACTCCATTTCCGACACCCTTATAGTCATAGCCTAAATTAGGAATTGATTTATCTCTGCCATAGTAAGTGTATGTGTGGTCATGATACGCCTTTGTCAGATAGCCAAGTTTTTTAAATTGGCTGCCGAAGGCGAACGGCAGATAATTTTTGCCAGATTTAAGCATACTCCAAACACCCGATTTGGGGATAAGCCCCGTATTTAACACATACTCGCCATCAGAAGTGCTAACACCCCACACCGGATTATAAAAATTATTGAAAACGAAACCCTCCGTAGACATTTTATAAAGTGTCGGAGTCAGCTCTGAACTCATGGCGTAGGGAGAAAAAGATTCGGCGAGAATCACAATAAGATTGTTTCCCTTAAACATGCCTGTATAAGAATTCTTTTCCGCAGGCTTGCTTGAAGCAAAATATGCATGCATATCAAGCAAAGCCTGATTGCGTTCACCGTTTGATAAGCCGCTGAAATTGATATCCATCATGTTGTCCTTTTTGGACAACATGACTTCTTGCGCGACAGAAGGAGGCACATGTGAAATCTCCGCGGTATTTTGATTTCCGTTTTCTTCAAATCCGAATACAGCGCGCTCAAGGTCAAGACGCATGGTAGTAAGCACGCCGAGTTTTTTCATGGAGAGTTCCGGTGAGGCGATGTTGTAGTAAACCGCATATTGGGAAAAATCATTTCCACTGGTTGCGCGTATGCTGAGTATGGAAACTCCGTAGCTTAGTATACCGGCAAACGCGACAATGAAAAGCCATGACAATTTTGGGCGTTCTGAAAGAAAAAGCCTTTTACGGAACAAGAACAATAATATCAAAGGGGCAAAAAGCAAAGCAACCACCACGCCGTTTTTTATTATTTCTGAAGCGGCAACATCCCAAAATTGCATGGTGTCTTTCGCGCCAATGAGAGAATAGAGAGAAAGCGGGGTTTTAAAAATAAAGAAATAAATGATTTGCGCGCCATATGCAATTATAAAAACGAGAATAATAACCGAGGCAATAATCTTGTTTTTTATCTCTGAAGCAAAGACAGACGCAAAAAATAAAATAGAAGCGGCGGGAAGCGCGAGCATTACTGAGAAAACATAATCGCCGTCAAAAGATTTAAAAATTGATAGACGATAAACCAATTCAAGATATGATATTACTGCGACGTAAAAAACAAAAAGAGCATATTGCGAGAAATATCGACCATGCGTTCTTTGCGTTTGAAAAATTGGATTTCTTTTCTCATCTTCTCGGGACAATGGATATTTGTTTAATCTTTCGTCTAATATTTCTCTCGGCGGAGATATAACATCAAAAAATTTTTTCATAAATTTTTCTCAATTTCTTAATCAAGCAAATCTATATCTCTCTGGATAACAGCTTGTAATTTGGCTAAACTTTTTGAATATGGACATGGTGATGTTTTATAGCCATTATATCTACAAGCGGCTTTGCTTTGAGCACTCGCGCTGTCACCGATCCCTCCAAGGTCGCTAAGATACATTCCCGAAGCCATAAAAGAATCGGCGGGAGACCAAGGATTTGGATAATATCCTAAAATATTTTCTAAGCGACTAATGAAATTTCTCCAAGTCGAAGGAAGAAATTGCGCTGGTCCTATGGAACCGCTATTCCAATAAACATTGGAAACAATAGGGCAAGATACAATGGTCTTAAACGGATCGAGACCAAGCGCTTTTGTTATTTCAAGAAAAGGACCGACATC
>MFTJ01000032.1:0-2220 GCA_001786805.1 Candidatus Nomurabacteria bacterium RIFCSPHIGHO2_01_FULL_39_10
CTTTGGAGACTTCAGCTAAGGGAGGATAAGGCTTGATGATGCCGTCTTGCTGTAATTGTTTGAGGCCGAGTAGCGCGGGAGACTTGCCTAATGAGCGGGTGAGCCATCTTGTTGTGAAAGGTAAGGTTTGTTGTTGTTTTATAATAGGATGAGCGAGAATACGTTGGCCGTAGAGGGAACGGGTGGAGCGTTGCTTTTCGATCATGAAGATGGTGGCTGGTCCACGTTCTTTAATTAGGCCTGTGCCTTCGGTGACGAATGGTTCTATTGCGATTTGGGTGTTTTCTTTAATTTGAGTTTTGTCTTTGGTGTTGTAGCTGGGAATGGAAATACCACCATGGACTTTGTATTGTTCGATGGTGTGACCAGAGAGATTCTTTACAGTAGTTAAGCCGAGTGCTTCGGCTTCTGACATTTGGGCTTCGCCGAGTTGCCATAATTCTACACCGGGCTTCACGAGTTTAATTGCGGCTTTGAGGGCGTTTTGGGCAGCTTTTATGTGGTCTTTGTATTTTTGATTTTGAGAATTTGGCGGGGAGCCTACTTCAATAGTCATGGCGTTGTCAGCGATGTAGCCGTCGATATGCACGCCGATGTCGACTTTGATCAATTGGCCTTGTTCTGTTAGGGAGGGATCGTCTTCGGTTGGGCAGTAGTGGGCGGCGATGTCGTTAACTGCCATCTGAGCCCAGGCGATTTGACCACCGAGTTTTAGGATTTGTGCTTCTGCTTCGTCCATGGCTTGCAGATATGAGAAGCCGGGTTTTTGGAGTTTTGCGGCGGTTTCTCGACGTACTTGGGAGGCGATTTTGCCGGCTTGAAGAATTTTTTGGATGGTTTCGGGGGTCATGGTATTACTCTAATAATCTTTTCATGCGTTGATTGAATTTTTGTGCTAGTGAATATATATGTTTTGCGGTGTCTTCAGAATGAATGTAATGGTAATCGGCGCCTTCGCGAGCATCCATAGCGCCTTTGAATGAATAGAGATATTCTTTTTCAAGTCTGCCTTCTTGTATCATTTCTTCAAGCATCATAACTAATGCGATATGTTTCTTTTCGCGTAGGCCTAAACTGAAACAGAGGGCTTTTGCACTGTGAAACATTGAATAATAGCATTTTACAATTGCCCACTTATAATCTTTACTTAGGAGTGCTTGTTTTGCTTTATCTAAGTCGTACTCTGATTCTTGAAGCTCTTTTTGTATTAAGAGTGGGTCAATTTTTTCTTTTACAAAGTAACCTTTTTCTACCGCGGATGTTATATTCATTGCAATTTTATCTTATCTTTTTCTACACGTTCATAAAATGCGCGGTCAGCTGTTGCACATTTTGTCCATTCTATTGATGTGAAGATTTGGAATTGAATAGGTCTTTTTAATGTTTTGGTTTGTTTTTCGATTAATGAAAATATTTTTTCTCTTGTGATAGCGCCGATGATTAATATGTCTATGTCACTTTTTTCGTTATCTTCTCCACGTGCGGTACTGCCGTATAGATATATTTCTACTTGGTGTTTGGTGGCAATTTCACGTAGGAAAGTTAGTTTCTGGAGGGAGATGAGAATTTTGAGTTGTTTGACGATTGTTGAATCTTTTTGAAGCTGATATAATTTATTTCGTCCGATTAGTTTGAGAGTGAGGAGGTCTTCTTTTGTTAGGAAAGAGAGCCATTTGGTAAGTGTAGCTTTGGAAAGTTTTGTTTGTTTTTGTGTTTCTGTATACGTGAATTCTTGTGACGGATTGTCTAGGAAGAAGGTTAAGAGATGGAGGTTCTTTTTGTTTCCGAGGAGTTTATGTAATTGTACCATGTGGTTTAATTAAATAGGAAATATGGTTTAAGTATTTAAAACTATCTTTCGTTTTCGTTTCGGTTTTGAATTTACTTTAGAGTAACAAACTTACAAAATATTTATAAATCACTTTCTATTTTGTAGACCTAAATGGGTTATCACGCAAGTATAGAAGATATTGAACGAGAATATGCTCGTTTGAAGCAGGGGTCTCGTGGTCGAGAAGCGGTTAATCCGCAGGATTTTGTACGTTATGTTCGTCGTGTGAATTTGGATTTAGATGTTGTACCTAATATAGGGTTACTTGAGATGTTAGATACGTCGGAATTACGATGGCGATTTGTATGTGATCATGCTGGGACAGTTGATTTGATTTCTCCACGTAGTCGAATGCATTTTGAATGGGAAATTTCGGAGTATCATTTTAA
>MFTJ01000032.1:2228-9955 GCA_001786805.1 Candidatus Nomurabacteria bacterium RIFCSPHIGHO2_01_FULL_39_10
GTTTACGATTATTAGAAGTGATTGATGGATTCTCTTTTGAACATTATATTTTAGAAACGCTTACGGAATATAATCCTTATTTTGGATAGATTTTTTAGTTATGGGCAGAGTTGTTTCAATCTCTCTAATGTGTCTTTGGGGTTTTTAACTGCGATGCAATCGACAATTCTAGTTGCGGGATAGTCGTTGCCGCCGGGATGTAGTTTGTCGCCGAAGAAGAGGACTTGATTGGGATGGAAGTTGTTGTGCTGTAGAAATGTACGGATGCCCCATTCTTTGTTTAAGCCTTTACGGGTGATGTCTATTGAGGTTGTGCCGCCGATTTTTATGTCGTATTTTGTTTCATCGAGGTGTTGTTTTAGGTATTCAACCCATACTTTGCGTTTCTCTCCTGTAGGGTCATGTCTCTTTTTAATATCTATCGGTGCATGACGTCCGATAGCTGAGAGGGTGATTTGGGATTCTCTATCTTGGATTTGATCTTCTGTACTCGTCATAGATTTAATCTCAAAATGTGTAACTACTTTATCCAGAGCGGCGAGAATCTCTTCTTTTTCTGTTGGAGAGAAAGAATAATTATATTTCAATTCTACTTTATCTTTTTCCACCAGACCATAATTAGTTCCGGTAGTGGCCAGCAAATGATGTTTTTCTTTTAATCTGGAAGAGATCATCTTATGTAAATCTTCCTTTTTAGTGCCGCTGATAAATGCAAACTCGTATCCTCTTTTGATCATTTTGGAGATGTGTTCCGTCATTTCCGGAGAAATCTGCTGACAGGTATCACAGATGGTGTCATCGACGTCGGCGATGATGATGTTTTTTTCTTTGAGGTTGATGTAGGGTTGGAAGTGTTCGTTTGCGTAATAGTATTTTTCGAGTGTGTCGGTTGGGAACCATTGGCCTGTATGATTGTAGGCGGTGATTTGTTGTTTGGGTGCGAGTAATTCGAAGCAGTCTTTTTCGATTGAGGATTTGCCTTCAGGGAGGATGGTTAATGCAGATGGGTGGATGATGAAGGCGCCGGCGTTGATTAGGTTTGAGGGGGCTTGGTTTCTTGGTGGTTTTTCGATGAATTGGATGATTTTGTCGTGTTCTATTTTTGCAACGCCGAAGTTTTCGACGTCTTCGCGTGGTGTGAGGGCCATGGTGATTTGGGTGTTTGATTGATTGTGGAGGTGTTGCATTTGTGTCCAATCGATGTCCATCAAGTTATCACCCCACGTGAGGATGAAAGGTTGGTTTTGGTTGAGGGATTGGGAGGCTTGTTTTACGGCGCCGCCGGTGCCTAAAGGTTGGTCTTCGTAGATGTATTGGATGGGGATGTTTGGAATGGGATTGGTTTGGAAGTATTCTTTGATGGTGTCTGCTTTATAGCCGATGGAGAGAATGATGTTTGTGATGTTATGTCGGGCGAGGTTTTCAATGATATGCTGCATGGTTGGCTTATTTTTGATTGGGAGAAGGGGTTTTGGGAGGGTGTCGGTGAGGGGTCTAAGACGGGTGCCGAGGCCGCCGACGAGGATGAGGGCGGTTGTGATTGGTTGTTGAGGGGTATTCATAAAGAGAGGGCTTTTGTTTGGTTTTTAAAGGGTTGTGGAAATGGGTTCATTTTATGATACTATTTTATAGTGATAAACTTATAGGAAAGTTTATAAATCAGGGGTTGTTTTGAGGAGGAATGACGGATGTAGATGAACTTTTTGAACCACGTGTGGTGAACGGCTATACATTAGTTGATATTTTAGGCAGCGGAGGTACGGCTATCGCGTATACAGCAAAAAAAGATGGTAAATCGTTTTGTGTGCGTGAACATAAATTTGGCAAGGTGAAAGGGAGGGATGGGTTTAAACATTTTGATTTGTTTGAGCGAGAGTATGAAGTGTTACGAGGTTTAGATCATCCGTACATTCCAAAAGTGCATGATTTTTTTGAAGTACAAGAAGGACGAGATATTTCTTTGTATATGGTACAGGATTTAGTTGCGGGAAAATGTTTGGAGCAATTACTTAAAGAGAAAGGAGTATTTACAGAGGAGAACGTGCTTGATATCATGTTACAGTTAACAGGAATATTAGAATATACTCATTCTCGTGCTCCTGCAGTTGTACATCGGGATATTAAGCCGAGTAATCTGATGATGGATGAGCAGGGAAAAATATATTTGATTGATTTTGGGATTGTACAGCAGGAAATAGTGAAAACAATGGGCGGCTCGACGTCATTTGGCACGTTAGGGTATAGTGCGCCGGAAGTGTTTGCGGGGATGGCGATGCCACAGAGTGATTTATATAGTGTGGGAGCAACAGCGTTGACGTTGTTGTCGGGTATTTCGATTGATCAGATGATGCATGGATTTGAAGTTATGTATGATCAAAAAGTGAAGTTTGGAAATTCGAATCTTAAAACGGTTGTTGATGCGTTGATTCCGGTACGTTCTGAAGATCGTATTCAAAGTGCGGAACAATTGCGCGAATATATTACGCAAATTCTAGAGGGAAAAACAATTCGAGTAGGACGTTCTTCTTCAGGAGTGTTTGTGAAATGGTTGGCATCACTGGTTCCAGAAGGAGTTGTGCGCACGTTAGCGCATACGCGGTCTGGGGTTATTGATGATGCACGACGGCAGTCGTTGTTGATTACGATGGATGAGCCTGTGGTGGGAAAGGAAAAACCAGCAGTAAAAGGGGAATATGTGTTGATGCCGCAAACGGATACGTATGCGTTAGGGGTTGAGGCGTTGAGACAAATTGGTCAAAAACCTTTGACTTTTAAAGAAACCATCCTCGCACGAGTGGAAGCGTATGAATCTGGCGATAAATCATTATTCGATACGTGGCTCGACTCCTGCACCGGCATTGTCTATAAATCCGGCACAACGAAATTCAAAATCGTGCCGAATTGTGAACAATTACGTACTATTTCAAAAGATTTTTCAGGAGCATTTTTACCCATTACGTATGATGCGATTAATGCCTCAATTGAGCGCAGAGAAACTTCTGATGATAACTTGTCACCTACTATGTATGCTACGATTGATTTGCCTGAATTAGATAGCACACGTGGAAAATATAATACATTATTAACCTACGCAGAGAGCTTAGAACATCCAGGGTGGCTTGCGGCTCTTGAGGGAGATCGAGAACTTTTGAAAACCTACACTAATATTGTGTCTAGTGTGCGTGCTGCAAAATATGGTGCATCAGATAAACTGATGGGTTTCTTGGTTCGACAAAATACACCTACGGATGAATTGAACGCGGCTTTTGTCCATAGTCTTAACTACAACTCCAACGCGGTTGGTAGCAGCAGCCTTGTCAGCAACGGCCGTTTCCTCGCTCGTCGGTAGCCCCCGTTCGTGCTGACCGTATCTACCCGCAGGGTACGCGAAAAAAAATTATTTCCATTTCTTCTCTAGATCTTCTAAATCAAATACAGTAACATCTCCTCGATTCTTTAGTTTATCTTTATCCACAAACGAGCGGGCAAAGAGAACATATTCTACTTTACGGGAAGATTTATTCCATTCGATATACTGAGCTTTACGTTCTAATTCAGATAACAATGAGACTGCTTTCACATTATCACTCCACTTACATTCCCCTACTAATAATTTTTTCTGTTTTCTATCAATTGCGCAAATATCTACTTCTATTTCTATTCTTTTTTGCACTTCGTTACGATAATACCCCCACCATTTTCCGACACGTTCATACGCATACACTTTGCGCACAAATTGGCGGCAAATTTCCTCAAACTTTTTGGCTATAAATTCTGCAATTTCTTTTTTCTTTTCTGTATATAACACTTTTTCTTCATGTAATTCTATTTTTGACCTTCCAGGGAAAATAAATCGATGCCAAAAACTCAAAAAATTATCGGCAAGCAGATAAATCGCTCCGCGATAGCGTGCGGGGTCTTCGGTTATGGGGACTTCTCTACGCGCAAATCCTAGTTCAATAAGTACATCCATGTAACTACTAATTTTTTTACCTTCAATTCCTGTAAAATTAGCAATCTCATTTAATTTAGTATGGCCAAATGCGATCGCTTTTAAAATATTCATGTACACGGAAGGCTCCCTAAATTCCTGCGATACTAAAAATAACCCCTCTTGATAGAAAAAACCTTCCGGTGAGAAACATTTTGTCATTATAAATTGCTCAATTGTTTCTTGCGGTGAAATAAGCAGTACATATTTTGGTACCCCTCCCACTAAAGCGTAATATTCCAGTTGTTCTTTGAAACTGCGATTGGCAACAAAATCTCTCATTTCTTTAAAATGCAACGTCTCCACTTGAATTTGGGATGTTCGTCGGCCGTACAATGGGCTGGCGTGTCCCAATACTTCGCTGAGCATAAGCCCCACTAAAGAACCGGACAGAATAAGAATTGTTTTCGTCTTACTCAGACATTCGTCCCAAAACTTCTGCAGATAGGATGTAAATGAGGGATTACTTTTGATAATAAATGTTACCTCATCAATGGCGAGCACTATCCTTGTTTCTCTTGGCCATATTTTTTCCAGATACGTGAATAAGTGCTTCCAATCAGTGAATTTATTTTGCCGCAAAAATTCATCATGTATTAAAGAATAAATCACGCTCTTAAATTCTTCAATTTGCTGTATATCACTCTCTTGCGCTGCTAAATAGTATCCCGCATGAGATTTATTTTTTAAAAACTCCTCAATAAGTCTGGTTTTCCCTACGCGTCTGCGGCCATAGATAACAATACATTTTGCCCGAATATCTTTATATTCTGCTTCTAAGTGTCCTAGTTCTCTTATTCGGTTAACAAATCTCATTTAGACTAATCTAAACTAGTCTAATTTATAAATCTTTCTCTTTTTTCAAAGAATACTTTTTTTCATCAGAAATCTTTATAAAGGGGTGGTTGAAATGTGTGTATTGGACGGCCATAGGGGTGTGGATCACCTGTTCCCATTTCGAACACAGAAGTTAAGAACGCCTCCGTATCGGTGAGTACTGCATTACGTGGAAAAACCGGTAAGCTGTCCCTCTTTTTTCTATCATCTTATGGTTGTTATTTTACTATGTTAGAAGATAAACTCGTTGCCGAACAAATTGTACATAGTTTGCCATTTTTTCAATCGTTATTGCGTGAGGGTTGTGCACGAGTGGATGCAATCGTGAGAGCAGATGTTCTTGATGTTGAGGTTAAGGGGAAATATAAAACAGGTGTTACTGATTATGTGACGCGAGCGGATATTGAATTAGGTAAGTTATATGCGAATCAGATAGGGTTAAATTTTCCAGAGTGGGGATGTATTTTAGAGGATGGAGTGGAAAAGATTAATGCTGATGAATTATCTGAAAAAAAAGTGATTGTTTTTTTTGATCCGGTGGATGGAACACGGTTACTTGCGCAAGGGTTGTCGGGTAGTTCGAGCATGGCGGCGGTGGCGGTGCGGGAGAATGATTATTTTACACCTGTGTTAGGCTCGATGAAATTGTTTTCAGGTGAGGAGATGTATGGGTATAAAGTTTTAGATCGATGTGAGACAAGTGGTTTTACGTATTCAACGCGAACACGTGATGAGTTGATTTTTTGTCGCAGTGATACGGATCGACAGGGTTTTTTAACGCCGTTATGTCGAGAGTTATCTTATACACAAGTGATATTACGAGGGGTTGCGCCAAAGATGAGCGCGATGTTGGATGGAAAGATTGATTTTTTTGTATTTGAGCCAGGGATTACGTATTGGGATATTTTTCCGGTGATGGGAATTTTGAATGCGTGCGGTGGGAAAGCGGTAGATTGGAGGGGTGAACAGATTGCGTATGATGGTTTGTCTAAGAGTGTAGAACATGGTTTTTTAGCGATAGCACCTGGTGTGGATTATGGGGAAATTATGGGGAGAGTGTCGGCCATTTATTCGAGATTAAAGTAAGTTTTTAATCGGTTGAGTTTTAGTGTGTCTTTTCCACAATGCTTTTAAAGCGTTTTCTTTTGGTTTTGAATAGTCAATTATTATACTAAAAATAGGGGTTTATAAGAGGATTTATGAAAGTGATTATTTTAGCGGCAGGGTATGCTACGAGATTGTATCCATTAACGTTAGATACACCTAAGCCGTTGTTAAAAGTGGCGGGAAAGATGATTATAGAACATATTTTGGATAAGGTTACGCAGGTTGATGATGTTTCTAAAGTTGTTATCGTTACTAATGATAAATTTCATGGGCATTTTGTAGAGTGGCAGCAAGATTGTAATTTTTCAGTACCAATATCAATTTTGAATGATGGGACGAAGACGAATGAGGATAGATTAGGAGCAGTTGGGGATATTGATTTTGTGCTGCAGAAGGAGCAGATTGATTCTGATACGTTAATTATTGCGGGAGATAATTTGTTTGGATTCTCGTTGAATAAGTTTGTTGAGGATTTTGAACGCGGTGGGAAAAAATCTATTGTGGCGTTGCATGATTTAGAAGATGTTGAGAACGTACGAGGGAAGTTTGGAGTGGCGATGGTTGATGGGACAAAAATAGTTGATTTTGAGGAGAAGCCATTAGAGCCAAAAAGTAGTTTAGCAAGTACGGCGTGTTATCTTTTCAGTAAAGATGATTTACATATGATTCCGATGTTGCGTAAAGAGGGGAAAGTGGATAATTCAGGTGATTTAGTGAAATGGCTTGTGGGACATAGTGAGGTGCGAGGGTTTATATTTACAGAGCATTGGTTTGATGTGGGAACAATTGAGTTGTTAAAAGAGGCGGATGAAGTATATTCTCATGAGATAGCAGCGGTTACACAGGTGTTACGATGAAAATTAGTATATTTGGTACAGGGTATGTTGGACTGGTGACCGGAGCTTCTCTTGCTAGTTTAGGGCATGAGGTGTTGTGTGTGGATGTTGATGCGGCGAAAATTGAATTATTACAAAGAGGGGTGTTGTCGTTTTTTGAGCCGGGGTTACGAGAGATAGTACAATTGAATATTGAAAAGAAAAGATTGCAGTTCACCACTGATATTGTGAAAGGAGTACAGTTTGGTGACGCGATTTTTAATTGTGTGGGGACGCCGGAAAAGGAGGATGGGGCGGCGGATTTACAGTATGTGTTTCAAGTGGCGGAGATGGTGGCAAGGCATGCGGGACAAGAATATAAAGTGTTGATTAATAAGAGTACCGTGCCACCAGGAACGGCACGAGAGTGTGCGATGCGGATGAAAAGAGTAAATAGTGGTTGTGAAGTTGAGATGGTGTCAAATCCAGAGTTTTTAAAGCAGGGAAATGCAGTGTATGATTTTAATCATCCTGATAAAATTGTAGTGGGAGCGGAGTCGGTGAAAGCATTTCAGGTGTTGCAGAAAGTGTATCATGGGTTGTTGAAGATGTATATGCCGCTGATTGAGACGAATTGGGAGACGGCAGAGATGATTAAGTATGCAAATAATGTGTTTTTAGCGACGAAGATAAGTTATGTCAATGAGTTGGCAAATATTTGTGATCATATGGGTGCGGATATCAAAACTGTTACCAAAGCGATTGGGATGGATCAACGTATCGGAACTAAATTTCTAAATGCGGGGATTGGATATGGAGGGAGTTGTTTTCCAAAAGATGTGCGGGCGATTATTGCAGTTGCTAAAGAGAAAGGTTATACTCCGGAATTATTTGAAGAGGTTGACAATTTTAATGAGCGGCAGAAAGTTGTGTTATTGCCACGAATTTTAGCAGAGTTGAAGCGGGTTTCGGGTAAT
>MFTJ01000033.1 GCA_001786805.1 Candidatus Nomurabacteria bacterium RIFCSPHIGHO2_01_FULL_39_10
AGTCACCCTAGAAACACTCTGCATAGAATCAACCCCCACATTTAGCGCAGAGGGAACAACAATCCAATTTGGCGTAACCGATTTCACCGGACAAAAAGCGAAAGATGGAACAGAAAAATATACCTACAGAAGCGGCGTCTTTGTTCAACAAGACCAAACGATAAATGCAATCGACCTCCAACAACTTCCCATCTATCATGAATTACATCTCAAACCATATTCAACACAACGTATCCAAAGCATGCAAATCCAGCAGAATCCAAACAACCCAACACAATTTAACCTTCTAATTGGCGCCATGTCCGGCTGCTGCGATGGCGCAGTAATAGGAGGACTATATTCAGTAGAAGACAATTCATTTGACATCCTCTTTGCCAAACGAGTGCCATTCAATCCCTATGCCATCGTTGGCGCAATAACATATCCAACAGAACAAAAAGACAAAGAGAGAATAGTTCAAAATAACGACACATCAGCCCATCTCTTCGTAGGCGGTTGTGGCTGCGATGGCGCAGGAATTCAATATATCTACGCCTGCAACAGATTTACCGAGCAAGAATACATCTTGAATCTTAAAGATGTACAATACACTCAACTTGACCCCCGCATAACTGAATCTACACTCTCCTCAGATTCATTTCTCCACGACTACCTCTTCAATCCGCTCAAAATAAAAAACAATGCCCTCACGTATGGCCAAGTCAACATTGAACAAGCCTACAAAATTGCCCAACACTATGACAAAAAGAAAGAATTATGGCAAACAGAAACTGATGAACAAAAAAAGAGAACAATAGAATACAATCTCAACCCAATCGAAGAAACACTTTCCAAAATTCGTCATGCCGCATCCCAAAGTAAATTTCTACGCAGAGAAAGAGACGAGGTTTACCCATGAAAATACAAGCCCAACCCCACACGTTTGCCTTTCAAACCCCGCAACAATTCAAAGAAGCATATCTCCAATTATATTTAGGAACAGAATTTGAGCAGTATCAGCAACTCAACCAATCGCTCACCGCAACAGATATAGCAACCTACCAAACCCAAAAAGAAACACTTGAAGAATATAACAAACAAAAACAAGCATTTATTCGAAAAGTACAACAAAATAGCGCTACACCCCAAGAATACGAAACTCAACAACAAATCGATGTCGCAATCAAAGAAATAACATTGGATGGAAAAATAACCAAATACTTCTCAATTCAAGAAAAAATAAGCACCCCTTACCACAGAGCAGCAAGAGTACGCAACAACTACATCACCCAATACAATCCCAAAGATCGTAACATTTTATTGATACATGGAGAAAACGGCACACCTAGTTTATTCTCAGATCTTGCCAATATTCTGCGTGCCGATGGGGGATTAGTCACCCAAAGTAATTATCATGCTATACCACTTTTGGAGAAACCAGAACCTACACAAATAGATACAACACAACCAGAATCAACACCGCCAGAATTAACAAAAACCATTGCAACAAAAACAGACACACAAGACAATAACGCCATAGACGACATCATCTACACCGCATTTGAAATCTGCGGCCGCAACGATGGCAAAGAAACCTGGCCAATCTTAAGACACGCAGAAAAAAATGATGGATTCACCCTCTTCTTTCTTAGTGATGCACCATTACATGCCCACTGCCAAAACGATCCCGAATTAAAATATGCCAAAGAACTGCACAAACAACACAAAAAAATCTTCATAATGACTGATAACTACTACTGCCCACGCGCGCTCTAACTATAAAATGAACAATTAAAAAAACATAAAATCAAAAATAACAAAGAGGAAAACCAACATGACAACCAACCAACAACAACCAACACCAAGCCCCACAAAACCACTCGACATCCTCGTCATCGAAGATACACCACTGCATCAAGAAAGCGCCGACGATCAATTCCTCAACCAACACTCAAATTACGCGTTCACCCTCGCTCACAACTACGAACAAGCAAAACAACTACTCACCTCTATAAACAAACCATTTGATATCGTCTTAACCGACTTAATGATGCCAAAAGGCTCAAGAGACACCATGAGTCCCAAAGGCATGGAATACATCTTCGACCAATTACCCTACGGCTTCCCCCTCGCTCTTCTCGCCGCAAAACAAAACGTCCCCTACATCGCCATCGTCACCGACATCAATCACCACGACCACCCCATGTCCGCCTGTATTGATAATTTAAGCAGCGCCTATTGGAATGATGAAGCATCAAAATCTTCATTATACAAAATCAACAACTCCGTCTTAGGCATCTTCCACGCCCCATTCTTAGAAAACAAAGCCAAAGACTGGATGAAAGTAGTGGATGTATTAATGAATAACTCAAAATAAAAAATAAACAAAAAAAGTAAGAGAATAAAACCAAAAATGAAAATCGGCATCATAAATACATCAACAGAAAGCAGCCCGCTTGCCAAAACATTTGAAATGCTCTGCAAATTACCCCCTCATGAAAATATCGAAACACAAATCTACCAATCAGAACAATTCAACCCAACTCTAATCAAACAAGACAACATAGACTACATCCTCATGTATGGCGCAACCCCTCAAGACGACGGTCTCGCCAAAGCCATCCACAAACACAGCCCAATACCTTTTTTCTACTACCTTCTCCCAGGCTACGGAGAACACGAAAAACGCTATCACGAATTAGACAAATCTGGCATCGAAGTATACTTTGCCATTAAAACAGAAACCATGAAAGGTTCCGAAGATTTAATCGAACGATTAAGACAATTAGGAGAATGAAGAAAATAATACCCATGACAGCTACACCCCAAGACCCATTTGTCCAACTCCAAGAGATATTAACAAAAATGGCCAAACAGCAAGAACAAGAATTGACATCCTCCCCAACCATAAATGGTGGGGATTCCTTTTATGAAGTAATAAAATCTTTGGCGTGATGGGTCTCATGATTTGCAACATATTCTTTGGCTTTTTCCAGAGTAATATGGCCAACTGAGGCGATGAATTTTCCATCGCCCCATAACTGACGTTTGCCCTTTTCTCTCCAGTAAAACTTTTTGAGTTTTTGCTCTTCAATTATGAAGAGCATCCTTGCTGTATATCCTTTCATCAAACCAATGACTTGGGATGGACCAACGCTTGGACGTAGTGTTGCAATCACGTGAACGTGATTTGGTGCAACTTCAAGTTCTTCAATGCAAAAACGAAATCTTTTGGCTGCTTCATACAAAAAAATTTCGCAAAGCTTTTGAAGTTTGACATCTACAAACACATTGTAACGATACTTGGTCACCCACTGAAAGTGCCAAGTACTCCAACCTATGCCGTGTTTATAGGCGTGGTCTTGGTAAATACTCATTGTGCCTCACCTCCTTTGTGAAGCCCATCACTTTACCAAGCCACAGAGCCGAGGCACAAACATTAGTATCTTTCGCAATTCATCCCCACCGCTGAAGCGGGGGGATTTCTTGCTCAAAAGTTATTTAAATTATAGAGAACAATCTTTTTTCAACGCTCTTCCAAAAGATGCAAAAACACTTTATATACATCAATCACATCGTTCCCCACACGACAACACCATCCAAAAAATAGAACAACTCTACGGCAAAGAAAATATCCTACACACAATAGCCCCCTCCCATTCCGGCCAATCATTTACCGATTACTATCCTGAAATCGAACAACAAAAAGCAGACAAACTAAACAACCCTTTACAAAAATTCCTAACTGAAAAAACCCTCGATGCCATAATCTACCTCTGCGACTTCGTCTGCGATGGCTACCAAAGCCCCATCTTCCCTGAAGACGTCGTCACAAGCTACCACATTTCACACGCCATTCATAAAGCACAACAACAACAAAAACCATTGATTGTGGGATATCGAAATAACTTCTGCTTCACCGTAAATTGCCCCGAACGTGAATATATCACAAATCCACAAGAAATGAAAATACCCACAAATACAATACAAATATAATAAAAACCACTTAACAGTAATGAAAACAGAAAAGTTTATAAATCAAACTCCATTTTCCATCAGATAAAGACATCAAACCACAAAAACCAATTAAAATGAACATCGGCATTATAAATACCTATTACGGAAAAATTAATGGACCAATGAGATTAGATCAAATGCTTGCAGATTTTTGCAGCATCAACCCTAATCTCAACACAAAACTATATCAATCAAACATATTTAAACCTCACCAAGTCCAACAAGACAGA
The DNA here is from genome assembly GCA_001786805.1 of Candidatus Nomurabacteria bacterium RIFCSPHIGHO2_01_FULL_39_10. Classification (GTDB taxonomy): domain Bacteria; phylum Patescibacteriota; class Minisyncoccia; order Phycocordibacterales; family UBA9973; genus UBA9973. The sequence continues at coordinate 4,227 of MFTJ01000033.1, forward strand.
TTAGATTATATTCTGACCTATGGTGGAACAAAAACAGAAGACAATTTTGTAAAAAAACTTCACACTCAAAATCCTGTGCCTATATTATACTTACTTTGTCCAGGAAACACCAATATACAACAGCGCTACCATGAACTAACCACAACAGGAATAGAAACATACCACGATATTGAAGAGTTAATGAGTAGATTACTTGACATTGGTAGACATCATTAAAAAAATATACTATGATTAATTACACTTCATTCACCCAGCAACAACTAATCAAGCTCGCCAAACAAAAGACACGTGAAGTCTTCTCACCAGAAGAACAACATCTCAGATCATACACTTTTGAAAACCCTCCGCACAAAAGAAAATATATCCATTTCTCCGCCCTACACTATTTTGAATCAGCAATCATCACACCTGATATGATCACATCATTGCAAAACAACGCAACCCTCCTAAGTGTTGGCAGCGGCGAAGGCCATCTTGAACGCCTCTTAAAAGACGGATTTCACATCCCAACAAAAAACATCACAACCTCTGACTTATACGAAGATCCAAAAATTGAACACGCCAAATTCCCACACTACACTTTTGACATGACCAAACCCTGGCCAAACTTTAATCAACAATTTGACTACATCCTCTTCCCCGAATCTTTTGGTGTCGCATTAATTGATTGGGAAAATATTGGAAACCCCACAAACCAATCAAGAACCCACCGCTTCTTTAATGAATTAGACAAAACCGAAAAAGAAATACTGGCAGGCAACCTCAACCCACAACATCTCAATTTCTTCATGCAAGTCGTTGGCATGGACGTATCAAGAGTCCATCGAATATACCAAGTCCTACAACAAGCCATCCCACACCTCAAACCACATGGCGAAATTCGCATCAAACATGGCATAGACGAACCTCAGCAGCGCGCATATATCATGGCAAAACTAGCGCAAGAATATCAAAATATATCATTTCCTACGCAATCAGGATCCTATGAAAATTTTGTGGTAAAGTTATAAACAAATTTTGTAATTCAATCTTTTTAGATAAATTATATCGCAACATTTATATATAAGTTATACTTTAAGTATAATTAATTAGACAAAAGATATAACACACAAAAAATGATAACCTGCAAAACAAAAAAATGGGGAAACTCCCTAGGAATTATCATACCCAACGACCAAGTAAAACTGCTTCATTTGGAAGAAGAACAAGAAGTGATGGTAGAAATCACCAAAGCCATAAACCCCCTCAAAGAATTATTTGGGTTTGGGAAAAACAACAAAATCACCCGCAAAGAATTTCTCGAAACAAGAAAACTCCTCGAACCACGCATGTAAATAATAGAACCCTATAACATGAAATGCCTCGACACCTACACTTTAGTGGAAATAGAAGCAGGAAACCCCAAATTCGCAAAATTTTTGAATGAAGAATTTGTCATAACCGATTTAACCATGGCTGAATTCTATGGAGATTTATATAAAAAATATGACCAAAAAACCGCCGAATACTGGCTCAAAAAACTATCTCCTTTCTGCCAAACTGTCTCAAGAGATATTATAATTCAAGCCGTTCAATACCGTATCGATAACAAATCACAAAATCTCTCATTCTTTGACTGCATCGGCTATCTTTTCTCTTTGCATCATAACATCAAATTCGTCACAGGGGATAAAGAATTCAGACATAAAGAGAATGTGGAATTTATTCAGAAATGAAGAAATAAAGAAAGAACAAGCAAATATATTCCACTCTTTTTTTTGAAGTGTCTTTATTATAGGTACCGATTCACAATCGGCAAAATAGATAATAAACAATTCTACCCCAAAAGAATTCCTCATATCACTTTAATAGCCCTTCACAATCCAAACGTCTTCTCAAACTGCTTCATCTCCCGAAACTTCTGCAAAAATTCGCTCCCTTTATCCGTAATCAGAACATACACATTACTCCCTTTATCCATCTTTTCCACAAAATGCTTCTCAACCAACTCCTCAAGATACGACGTCAGTTGGCCATACGACAAATTCGACTTATACATCAAATGCGTCTGCTTAATCGTACCATGCTTAGTCTGAATCACTTCCAGCATATCTCCAATAATATCAGTTCTTGATCGTTTTCTTACCATAACCTCGCACCATAAAAAAAGTCACCGCTAAGCCAAGATACCCAATCAGCTGCACCACCTCACCAAGAGTATAAAACAAAGGATGCAGTTCATACAACATCAAAATCAACTGACTTAACGTTAACACAGTAAAACTCACAAATAAATATTTACCCAAACAATCTTTTGTCTTGCAATAATTTTTATAATAATAGTAAGTAATAAACAAAAAGAACAAAAACGTCGTGAGATGAAATATATGAAACGCCGAACGTAAAAAATACCCCGCAACTACAATAAAAAATACATTCAAAAATATCGTCGCTTTATCCTTGATTGGATAATACAACGAATATAAGAAATACAACCCAAGTAACGTCAAAATCCGATATACCAGCATCCCAATAGTAAATAATACATTTGACTCATTCACAAACGTATACGTAACCATCATCATCCCAACCTGCTGCGTTTTCAGCGTCGTATAATAAATCGTAAAATTAGTCAAAATCTTAAACAAAAAACCAACCGCCAGCACCCAAAACGCCAGTGCCAGATAAAAATACTTCTTATTCTTCTCTTTTCTATCAATCTTATAACACTTCCAGCTAAAAATCCCTACAAATAACAGCACCAGCACACCAACAATATCCATATACACATCCGTTCCATTTAAGAGATACATCAATTGGTGTAAATTAGCCATTTAAGATGATAAGAACAAAAACACTCTTTAAAAAACTTGTGGAGGCAATGACAAGAAGTCTCCTCCAAAACACACCTCTCGAGCTTCCATTCATATGGTATTTAAACATAAAGAAATAGTACTCGAACAACAAAAAAGAGCAATAACCAATTGAGGTG
>MFTJ01000034.1:0-1825 GCA_001786805.1 Candidatus Nomurabacteria bacterium RIFCSPHIGHO2_01_FULL_39_10
CTCGGCTTGCCCGTTTTTTATCCAGCTCTTCTATCAGCTCTTGGATTGTCTTTCTGCCGTCGCCTTCGAGCGTCGGAGCGGTTCCTTTGTAAAATCCCGCCAGTCTTCCGTCCACCAAAGTCGCCCGACAGACACTGCCCTCTAAATGTTCTTCAACGATGAGATGCGAGCATATCTGCCCCGCGACATCAATGCCCTCGCGAAACTGTTCAAGGTTGTTGATATTGATAATGGTGTGCCGGCCGCGGGAACCCACTCTCGGTTTGACAATTATCGGTTTTTTAAATTTGGAAAATATATTTTCCAAATTTTTTTTAAAACTTAAAAAAGAAAAAATAGAAAATTCGGAATAAGCCGGAATCGGAATTCCGTGCTTTTCAAATTCCCGCTTCATTATCATTTTATCATCCCAATTTTTGCTCATATCCAGGAACTCCGGCTGAATGGGAATGCTTTCAAAATAAAAAAATTGGCGTTTTTCCCCAATTTCCAGCATGGCGCGATATTGGTCCAAGGGCTTGCCTAGAAATATCACCTGCTCCATCTTTATCCCCCGCCTTCTTGCTTCTTCCCAAATTATTTTGGAGCGAAAACTGCCGGCTCTTTCCATGTCCCCCGAAAATTCCGCCAACCTGCAAAACACCAGGGTTCTGTATAAAAATTCCGGCACCAAATCAACGAAGTTTGTCACAAAAAGCGGCACATACTTTAAAAATTTTTTCGCGTGATTGTCCAGCGTGACGAAAACCATGCTTTCTAAAAAAGAAAGAGTGTGGTTCACGGGAGCATTTCCGCAATAGGAACAGGAACTTTTTTTAACAGTTGGTTCGTTCGCCATTTGTAGCATAATAACACAAAAGAGACAGACCAGTAGTTTTTGGCTGTCTCTTTTTAAGTTTATTTCTTCAAATAAGCCGTTTCTAGTGTTCTCCTTTAATCATAAAATTAATTCGGTTTTAAAGTTAATAATACCGACCCTAGCATTATAGCACATATTTTAAATAGCAAGTAAATTTTCTTGTCTTCCTTATGATAGCAAGTGGATAACTTTTTTTTCTCTGACAACTTAAATAAGATATAATACAAGTATTATGAATACAAAAAAAATAGAGTGGATATTGCGCATAGCCGTAGCGGGAGAATTTATTGGTCATGGAGTGTTTGCTTTGCAGGGAAAAGCGTCTTGGTTTGTATATTTAAAGCCTTTTGGCATTACCGACCCGCAAACAATTGTCACCTTGCTCGCAATCGTAGGCGCGATAGATTTATTATTGGCGCTCTTGGTGCTTATCAAGCCTATCAGACCGGCTATTTTGTGGATGGCTGTCTGGGGGCTTTTTACCGCAATGATTCGCTGGCCCTTCGGACCGGACCCTGTCTGGGACTTCGTTGAAAGATGGGCAAACTGGGGCGCCCCTCTTGCCTTATATTTGTTGCTGGGCGAACGTTTTTCTTTTAAAGAGAATTAAAGAAAATAAGCTGTTACTCAACAAAGACTGCCTCTGCTGGAGTTTTTTTGTTGCGGAAATGGAAAAAAGGTGTAAATATGCTAGAGTAATTAGGTTGTAATAATGTTTTTGGGAGCCGTGTCAGAGCGGTCTAACGTACCTCTTTGCTAAAGAGGCAGGGGCTTTAAAACCCCTCGGCGGTTCGAATCCGCCCGGCTCCGCAAAACTATATTAAAAATACACTTTCTGTTAAAATAGCGTAAGGATGAATAAAAATTCTGATAAAATTTTTTTACTGCAGGATATAGCCATTATCATTTTGAGCATTATCCTCGCCGTAATTTTGGTAAAAACGGACGCGCTGATAAAAATTCTGA
>MFTJ01000034.1:1920-13564 GCA_001786805.1 Candidatus Nomurabacteria bacterium RIFCSPHIGHO2_01_FULL_39_10
GAAATCGCGCAGACAAATTCAATAATTTCCACCGCTTTGCTCGGGGCGATGGGAGCGGTCATTGGAGATTTGATTATTTTCCAGTTTATCAGAAGCAGGTTTTCCCATCATCTGCCGGAACTCTCCGCCTACCGAAGCATCAAGCAAAAAGTGAAATTCATGGCAAAACTGAAATTTTTCCGATGGCTGACCTTTCTGGTCGGAGGACTGATTATCGCTTCTCCCCTGCCGGACGAACTGGGAATCAGCATTCTCGGATTTTCAAAAATGAAAGTGTCTTGGTTTATCGCCATTTCTTTGGTCTTTAACTTTATAGGAATTTTATTAATAGGGGTTGTCGCAAGAGCTTTTTGACTAGATAAAATCAACGGTAAAGCTATACATCCCCATGCCACAGACTCCCGTGAGCGGCTCCCCTTTTTTCGGTGTGCCTAAATCTATTTCTGTTTCCCCTGTTTGCGGTAAAATTTTCTGAAAACCGATAGAACGGATAACTAGCGATGCGGAGCAGTCAAAAGAGCCGGTTGTTTTCATAATCAGTTTTGTCGGAATGCCGCTTTGAGCGGTTGTTTTGTTTGGAGAATACCCGCCCGAAGCCAAGATGGTGATATACTGCACGCCGTCTCTTATCTCAACGCTTTGTTTCGCTTCTTTACCTCCACCCCCGCTGAAAATAATAGCGATACCGATAACAAGAGCAAGAGTAATAATTATAGAGACTGTTTTGTTCATAAAATGATTATATCAAATTAAATATTGAATAGTGGATTAATAATACCAAGTCCGGCAAGACCGGCGAGAAGCGCGAAGATGCCGAGACCTATCACAACTATTCCGGCGGATTTGAAAAATAAGGGCGCGTGCTTGCTGCGCGCGAATGATGCAGAGCCGAAAGAAAGCAAGGAGAGCATCGGCAGGGTGCCGAGAGCAAAAGCAAACATAATCAAGAATCCGGACATAAAAGACCCGCTGGCAACGGCAGCTACCTGCATTGACTGAGTAAATCCGCAGGGTAAAAAGAATGTTCCGAGTCCGATTAAAAGCGGAGTGAAAGTTTTATGTTCTATTTTTCGAAAAACTGAAGTTATTTTTTGAAAAACTCCAGAGTGAAATGTAATTTTATTTTTCGCAAACACTCCGACCAAATTCAGACCAAGCAGAAGCATCACAACAGATGCCAGAATCCCGAGAATGGCTGTAAATGTAAAATTAATGCCGACAGCATTGCCGATTATTCCGAGAACTCCGCCCAATACGGCAAAACTGACAAGCCTGCCCGCATGAAAGAGCAGGAAAGTTTTTGTATCACTCACATTGTCCTGCGAAATTTTTGCCGAAAGTGAAAGCACCAGCCCTCCGACAATTGCAAGACAAGAGGATATGGAAGCAATCAGTCCAATAATGAAGCTTGTTGCCGGCGTCGTTTGTCCACCAATGCCAAGATTCAAAATGCCGGACTTTTGCAGTAGGAAAAATAGAACCAAAAACACAAGCCCGATGGGTATAGCTTGCCAAATTACATCATCAGATTTTTTTTCTGTAATTTCTTTTTCAACTGAGAGCTTATACCCGTTCGGTTTTATCTTGATTGAGAGAAACTCTGCCAACTCTCCCGAACTTTTCTCGCTGTCCGTTTCTATTTGTACAGTTTCTTTCTTTAAGTCAACTTGCGCTCGCTTCACAACCTCTTGCTCCTTTAAAATATCCTCAATTAAAAGCTTGCAAGATGCGCAATGCGTGCCGGAAACATGAAATGTGTGTGTTTTTAACATTGAACATACAATTTATCATGAAAAATCAAGTTTCGCAATTACTTCTTGAGGAATGAGGGGTTGAAAAACTTAAGATTTCACCGAACGATTGTATAGCGCCGCCGCCAGGTACGCGCCGACATAGGCGTAGATAACAAGCGGAACAAGACCAAGGAGAAACCCTCCAAGTGTTACGCTTGATTCTCCGAGCGCGGTTGTCGCATCCGGCAAGTGCATACCGCCTGCGAGAATTGTCATAGACAATTCCGGAGCGACTACCACAAAGAGCGTGCAAACAATATAGAGAATAGCCGTTGTGATTGCCACCGCATTTGCCAATTTAATTGCATTTAGTTGCATGGTGTTAAAAAATTATTTTGATAAATTTTCGACCTTTTTTACAAATTCTTAATTTTTTAATCGACGCCATGTCAGATGCTCATAAACGCTTGACCACATAAAGCCAAAACTCAAAGCAAACAATAATTCCTCAAGCGGTATGCCGAGAATCAAAATACCGGAGATAGCTTCAAGATTCCAAACCCGCTCAACATAACCGGGAGACATCGCTATGAGTGTAAGAAAATAGACAAAGTAGATGCAAAAAAACAGAAAAGCGCTTACAAACATTTTCTTTTTCAGATCCGGTCGACAATACCAAGCCGCTAGACCGCCAAGCGTCATGGCAATAATAGCTGAATGAAGCGAATTGAGCGGCGTCGCGATGAGTAAAATGAGCAGAATGATCGGCATCGCAAGGAGAGTGGCAAGATGATGGCGGTGATGAAAAGAATGTCGTTCAACCAAGAACATTTTTTTCTCTGAAACGCGAAATATCCAGTTATATACGACCACCGCTATCCCCCCTACGCCAAATGCCCAAATTATGCTTTCAATGTCAAAACCCGTCAGCATATTCAGGTTGAACAGCGAAGGCGGACTCCAGTATTCCGGCACAAACAACGGCTCGGTCAATCCCGTGAGCGAAGTCCAGAAACTTACGACGAGCATTCTTTTTTTGTCATCAAGCGTCTTGAGGGAAAAATAAATCACTGCCCAAATGACAAGCAACAATAAACTCCAAATTAGCCAAATGTATTGCATATTACCCGGTTATTTTTCTTTTAATGCGGCCCAACAGGCTGAATGTATTTTTCTTTGCGGCCGAAATAAACCAATCAGTCGTTTTCCGAACCTCGTCTTTAACATAATTTATATTGCTGTAATGCGAGGGATAACCGACCAATTCCATAAAACCAACGCCTGTTACTTTTTTGTTTCCCAAAAAACCCTCTGCAACAATCGGACCTTCCCAATAATTTATAGAACCGAATAGTATTTCTTGATTTTTGATTCTGGCTTTGAGTGTCAAGCTGATATCTTTGGCCGGTATTCGCATTTTCCATTCAATCGGATAAACCGCCTGACTTTTGGGACTGGTCCACTCTTCGCCTGAAGGAATAATTTCCGCATCTTTATAGTGCGCCTGCCTGCCGTCCGCATAAGATATATCTGCCACATATGCTTTTTTACGGTCAGTGCCATACATAAAACAAATTATATCAGTGCCATCGTCAAGCTGTATAGAAAACCAATCCCATTTATCTTTCGGGGAATAACTGGCATCCGCCCACTGATGGTCCATCCAAGATTTGCCTGAAACTTTTATCCATTTATTTTTAATTTTTATGACCCCTTCTGTTTTCAGATTAGTTAAAGAATAATAATAAGTTGTCTTGGTCTGGAAATCGAGAAAACCCTTGCCACCCACAAGTAAAGGCTTCTTGATAGAAGTTAATTTCAAGTCAACATCCTCATTTTTCATATGATAGACAGACTTGCCTGTCTTTTCTATGGCGCAATTCGCATAATGTTTCTTGATTGTCGGATTAATATAGTTGACATAGAGCTGGGATTTAGAAAAACTGTCATCGGAAATGATGGAAAAGGGAGTTATTCTATGTTGAAAACTCTTATGAGTAAGGTCTGAAATAATGGAATGGGAAAAATAGAGCGTTTGAGTTGGCACGCGGCTTAAGAAATAGATCTTGACTTTTTTTACTTTTGCCCTAAAAAGACAATTCATAAACGCATATTCCCTACCCTGTTGGTCTTTTAAGTGCCCGTTAAAATACCACCATTCAATAATGTGGTTATGAATTGACTCGTCTTCCGGAAATTTGATTGGCTTAAATTTTTTAGACATAATTTTTTTACTTTAATTGCCAGTTGAAACTTCGGTTTACATCACCTATACTAGAAATTTTTAATGTTATAGATTTCTGTGTCGGTGTTACTTTATTAAATATTAGCACACCTTCTCTATGATGCCCACCAGTTGGTCCCTCCCAAGCTATCGGTTTATATTCTTTACCAGAATCATCTACAAGCACAGTAACTTTTATCATGTCTTGATCTAATTCAACTGAATGAGTACTCATGCCAACATCAAACTTCCATTCTTTTGATTCCGGAGAAATATCAACCGGGGTTATTGTGACCGTAATGGAAGCCTGCTCATCGGTTTTTGATTCTAAATTTTGCGCGATATCGTCAATAGAAGAATTATTCTGGTCTGGAACAGGCGAAGTCTTTGGATTGTAGAAAATAAAGAATCCTCCTATTAGCGCAAGAATTAAAGTTGATACGGTTAGCGTCTTATTCATGATAATTTTTTAAATTTGATAATTTTACTGCTGATAAACATAATGCCGAATAAGTTAAAAACAATACCAACCCAAAAAAGTTCAACTTGATACTGCCCTACAAATGTAACGAGTCCGGTTACTCCGAGAATCGGCACTAAATTCACCAGATAATGCGCGCAACAAGAAATCATAGCTGCTGTGGAAGTTGTCCCAGACACGCCGACTATTTTCCCCATACCTTGTCCACTATGCACCAAGCTTTTAATATACTGATATAGTGTAATTTGAATTCCAAAACCTACTGTTAAGCTAATAATAAAATACCAATAACTCGCAAACTGCTCTAGCGCAAAAGTCCAGCCAGACACTAATGTAAGTATCGCGAAATAAACTACAAGCAAAACTGAGCTTGCAAGTATCCCATATAGAATTGATTTTGTAGTTTTATTTAGCATATATTAATGACAACAGCCGCCAGAATGTTTTGATTGTGTTTCAGACTGCTTTCCATATTCTTCTTTACAATTTTCTGAACAGAATTTTTTACCAGACTTTTCGGGATAATTTTTACCTTTTTCAAGTTCCATTTTGCAAACTGGACACTTTTCTTTAAATAGATTAAACATAAATTTATTTTTTTAATTAATTGTTAATTTTTTTCGTGGAATAAATGCTGGAGTTTTATTTGCGTATTCATCCCATAGGGGTCCAAATTCTTTTTGAGAATCCTTCTCTTCACTTTTAGCAAGTCGTGTATACATCCACACAAGAATCGGGAACATGATGAGGGTGAGGAGCGTCGGCCACTGCAAGAAAAAACCAAACATAATAATCACAAAGCCGACATATTGCGGATGACGAATGCGAGCATAAGGACCAGTAGTAGCTAGAGTATGTTCGCTCTGAGCTTTATAGAGAACCTTCCAAGCTCTAGAAAGAAGTGTGAAGCCGTAGATAACCAGAATGTAGCTGGCAATATGGAACGGTCCAAAGTGCGGGTCGCCGCCCCAGCCCAAGAAATCTTCAAAAAGATGCCCGGAATTGTGCGCGAAGAAATCAATGCCGGGAAATTTTGTCTGTAGCCAGCCGGAAAATAAGTAAATGGTAAGCGGAAAACCATACATTTCTGTAAAAAGCGCGACAATAAATGCCGAGAACGCGCCAAACGACCTCCAGTCTCTGAAAGTTTTCGGCTTAGTGAAGCTAAAAGCAAAGATAATGAAGACTAGTGAATTTATAATAACAAGAGGCCACAGACCGTAAGAATTTTCCATAATTAATTTTTAGTGACAACTTCCACTGTGTTTAGATTTATCATTTTCATTTTTAGTTTGGCTATTATCAATTTTATTTTCTGTATTGTTGTTATCTCCATGTCCTCCTTTAAACATCATCCAGATATGGGAAACAACGCAGACGCCGACAACTATCAGCCATAAATAATTGGAAGAAGAAAATTTACTTCCGCCCAAAAACAAAACGCCAAGCAATATGAGACATGGAATCATCATCCACATCATACTGTTATTATTTTTTCCGTTGTGATTGTGCATATATTTTGAGTTAATTTAATAATCTAACATTTTTTTAATTGCAGCCAAAAAACTTTCCTTAAATCGCCGCTTTTTCCGGCGCTCTGTCGCTGTTTGTTTCTATAAATTCCTTGATTTTTGCTTCATCAATTGTTTCCAGTTTAAGAAGATAGCCCCACGATGTTAACGCGACCGGAACATCCAAATCTTTGCGCGCCAGCATTATTTTCTTGCCGTCAGAATCCGCAAAAGCTTTTCTAATTTTTTCTGTATCATTCTGTTCCAATCCTTCTTTGTACCACACCACCGCCGCCCCGTGCTCCATACTGTGAAGTATCAGTTCGTCGGGAACAGATTCAGTTTTAATCCCGGGTCCCGCCACGCCCGTCCAATGCGGACCAGAAGTGGGAGGATTTGAATTGTATGCCGGATGTTTTTCGTTACGGCCCACATGTCCTGCGCCTTCATCCGGCATTTTTTCTCCCATTAACGATTTACTTAATTTGGCTTGAGTTTTAATTCCTTCCCTGCTGGATAACCATGTACCGCCAAATATGATAATAAGTGTTAGTAATATAACCCCTATAATTATTTTGTGATCTGTTTTCATAATATTTATTCGTAATTAATAATTTGTAATTATTTATGCTCCACAACTTGCTCCGCCTTTTTGTTCTTGCGGCTTCATTTGAGACAGCATCTTTTGATATCCCGAAGCGCTGGAGTATTCCGCTCCCAGAATTTTCTTTGGGTCAGCTGTGTTCCAATCCATATTTTTAGACGCAAAAAAAGTTTTTATCGCTTCATATGTATCCGGAAACCAAAGAGCATTAAATTGTAGCGCAAATTTATACATATTTGATTCCGATACTCCCTGCGAAGCCATAAGTTCTAATAACCCGAGCATAGCCATGCCGTGATTGCAGTCGGGAAAATAGGTGGAATTGTCGCAACATGGTCTGTAGATATTTTTTGCGACTCTTTCAACTATAGATTGCTGTTCTCCTGTAAGTGTCACAAACGAATGCATGCTGTAATGGCTCATCGCATTCCCCCGCGCTAGGGTCCAGCCGCCGGTAGAAGCGAAATTCCCGGCGCCTCCGTATTGTGGATCCATCATCGGACCTTCTGACAGAATGGGGTTTTTGTTCGCCAGCCCAAACGCCCAAAGCATATTCAGCGCTATTCCCGAATTTTCAGTATTAATTACAAGATTTCCATTGTCGGCATCATAAAGCAATTTTTTATCCGCCTCGCTTAACCCGCCTCTTGAAGCATACAGGGCTTCAAATTTCTCTTTATCAATCACCCCGGCTTCTGTCATTTGAAGTCCCAGATCGCCCCACACGACCGGCAGTTCTACCCAATCCTGCAGAGAAATTTCTTTTTGCTGTCCCGGACTTAACCGCGCCGGATGCCATAATTTTTGATTCTTTGATAATCGCGCTGTGTACAAAGAAGCTCCGACAATTAAAGCCGCTACGATAACGATGTTCATCAGCGACTTTAAATCTATTTCTTTTTTTGTTTTATTTTCGTTTTCCATATTTTTAATTTATTTTTTATTTAAGCCAGCCGGTTATTGTTTGAACAAGCTGGTTCAGATAGATATTAATTTTTGTTTGGAATTCTCCTCCGCCCATAGCCAGCTGATTTGTCTGCGCTAGATACAGTATAAAAGCGCCCATCAAAAGAAAGACCGCGCCGGATGCCAAATCAGCGATTGAAAGGCGAATTTTTCTACCGCCAATTGAGTAAGAAAAACTTTTGTTTGATTCCATAAGTTTTTGGGTGAAATCATTTTTATCCAGAAGGTAGGCAATCAGGAAAAGCGGAGTAACCATGCCAAGAACATAAACGACAGAATAAATTCCTCCCCAGAAAATAGAATTAGGCAGCACCGATAAAGCGATAACTCCGGCCAGAACCGGAGCGCAGCACATAGTCGCAAATCCAGAAAAGATGCCCAGCATAAAAACAGAACTAGTATTCATAATTTTTAATTTCGGGTGAACTGAAAACGGCATTGAAAAATGCCAGCCTAGCAATATTGACGCGCCAAGCAGCGCCATGATTATTCCGCCGATGATAAATATCGGATCATGGTAATTGCTTAATAATTTTCCGAACCCGGCGGCTCCCAATCCGAGCGGCAGAAATATCGCGAGAAGACCTAGGAAAAATACAAAAGTCATCCAAAGAACCTTTTGTTTTTCCCTGAAAATTGATCCAAGATAGGACGGCAGCAATACAGTAATGCAGCATGGCGCGAATAATGCGGCTATACCGGCAATGAACGCAGTGATGAGTGATGCAAGGATTAATGTTTCCATAATTATTTTAGCGCTTCTATTTCTTTGATTAATTTTTCATTTGCCAAAGCCATGTTCGGATCGTCCATTGTAAACCTGATTATTCCTTCTTTATCAATGACAAAATAAGTGTGTCCAGGCAAAGAGCCGCGGTGCATAGATGAATTAAGGTTTAACACATCGTAAGATTGAGATACGGAACGGCTAGTATCAAAAATAATTTTTGATCTTGTTAAATTTGCCGATTTGCCGACAATATCAAGCCATTGGCTTCTGGGGTCTGTCACGATTGAAAAAGCTACCGTGCTTTCGGTGTCAAATCTGCCGTCATTGCCGAGTTCCGCTATTTGATTCCAGCAGGCTGGATAGCACATCGACCCTTCGTTGAAAAAAAGAACAACATTTTTACCGAGATAGCCGCTTAATTTTATTTTTTCTCCAGCGATTGATTCAAGTTCAAAGTCGGGCGCCTTTTGTCCTACTGCTTCCTTAAAAGAAATTTTTTCTTTTACTCTTGAGTCAGCCGTGTCTTTAAATTCGGACGGTTTTTTGCTGTCCGCCGACTTGCTCCACCACACCAAACCCGTCACACCAGTTAGAATGATTATCAGCGAAATAACTGTTTTTTTGTCCATAAGATTTAAATAATTAACATAGTAAAAAATCCCTTGGTGGGAATTTTGAAAGGCACAGCTAAAAATTTTACGACAAAATTTAAAAGCTATGCCTTATATGAAAGAGAGGGGCTATTTTCAAAAAGTGAGAGCCATTTAATTATTCTATTTGAGTAACTATATAATTTTTTATTATCAAGATAATATTTCCACTTATAAAAATACTGTTTTTGATTTAAAAAGTTTTGCTTGCCGTAAAAATACAGAACCAATCCAAAAGTTAAAAGCAAAAAGGTAAAAAGAGAAGGAAATGTAATATTTGAAAATTGCTGCCAGTTATTTATATGGTCAAGACTGTTCTCGCATACTGAAAAACTATTTTGGGCATAAGGGCAGTTAGCCATAGGCATTTCAGTCGCATGGCTTAATTCAAACAAGCCAAAAACTCCTATGCTTATATAAGTAAGTAAAACAAAAAATCCAAAAAATAGTTTTGCGTTATACAATTTCATTTTTTTATTTATTGATTTGTTTGTAAAGCCAAATGCCGAGCAGAATCAAGTCTATCACCACTATTGTCATGATGATAACGCCAAACCCTCCGCCCATCATCCCGCCATACCCCCCATATCCAAATCCCATCATACATCTATTATACCACATTATTAATAATCAAGCGGTCAAGTGTTACTGATTCTTGTTGTCAATGTGAAAAGCGGTATGGAGCCAGCACCAGCCCCAGAAGCTTTCAATCAGAGCAATCAGGGCTACAACAAAGATAATCGTATTGTAAGCGCTGTTCTCAAATTGCGGAGCAAGCGGACTAAGCCATACTATTCCCAAAACAAACCTGAATATTCTGTCTAATTTTCCCAAGTTTTGATTTGCCATAAAATTCTTAAGTTAATTTTATAATTTCGACCTTTTTAACTTTACACTATTTTGCATTATTGATAATATTTTGAATAATCTGGTCAATTTCTTTTGGACGTTCGCCCAAATTAGCTTGCGGAAAAAATTGTGGCAGAATAATCGGACGCATGCCGGAAATAAAATTTTGCCCGTCTTTAGTATACACATTTATCTTGCAGGGCATACACAATCCTATCTTTATATCAGCGCTCAAGAATTCATTGGCAAATTTTGCGCTACAAAATTCAATTATTTTGAACGGCTCTCTTTTAAATCCCTTCTCACCTAAAGTTTTTTGCACATCATGAACATACAAAACCCGCATGCCGGCTTTGGCGATTTCATCCTGCACGCTCTGAACCGCTTCGTTAAAAGTTTTTGTTGTAATTATAGTGTAGTCAAATTCCATATGTTTTTAAATTAATTATTTAATCAATTTTATAATTTCTTGCTTTTAATTCTAATTCTTGTTTTTGACGGCAAAAAATTCTCACCTGTTACAACTGATTTTCCTGTTTTTGCTTCCAGCGCTTTTTTTGCGTCTCTCGCGATTTGTCCGCCACGATGCGCTGGCGATTTATTTTCTTCCAAACCTTGGCTCTGTACAGTTTCTGCTATCTCGCGTGTAGAAAGCTCGGCAAGCGCGGTAAAAATTAATTCTGCTTCACTCATGTGATCCCGCAGATTTTGAGTTTTTAGACCTTTTTTATTTTTATGATCTCGAACAGATAAATCGCTCCACTCTTGGTGAATAATATTTGTAAGTATGGCAAACTCTTCTCCTTTTTTTACATCATGCTCACTCCAATAATCCGTCAATTTATTTCTTGTTTCTTGACCCATCATTCTCTGTTGTATCCACTTTTGACTTCTGCCATGTTTTTGCCAATTTTCTCTTGCTCTGTTTATAGACCTTTCCGGATCGGTCATTTCTTGCATTCGCTCATAGCCAACTTTTGCCAGCCAGAGCTTCAATGGTTCCACTTTAGGACTAGGTATAGATTGAACTAAACGAAGTATATTTTCTACATCTAACACATCAGTAAGATAATATTTGCCGTCCGAAGCCATCATTTTCAGTTGTCCGATTCTATCGGACAACTCGCTACCTTCTAATTTAAGCTTATTTTTTAGGTCATTCCAGTATTTCCTTGGTCTATCTGATTGTGTTAATGCCACAATAATATCCACCACAGAAAAATACCAAACTTCCTTTTTCTCGTCAAAATGACGCCTAATTTTAAAATTTTCAAAAATTGCTAGTTGGTTTTTCATAAATTTATTTTTTCATAACTACAATTTCTTCGCCTTAATTCGTAATGAATTCGACACTACCGATACGCTCGACATCGCCATGGCAAATCCGGCGAAGACGGGAGAAAGGAGCCAGCCGAAAATCGGATAGAAAATTCCGGATGCGAGCGGTATACCCACTATATTATATATGAATGCCCAGAAAAGATTTTGTTTGATTCCGCGCATTGTCATTTTGGAAAGTTTGATTGCCTTCACTAGCTTGGAAATGTCCCCGCCCAGGAGCGTAATGCCCGCGGACTCTATCGCCACATCGGTGCCGGTACCCATCGCAATGCCAACATCCGCCTGAGCAAGAGCCGGCGCATCATTTACCCCATCACCAGCCATTGCTACTATCCTGCCTTGTGACTGCAGTTCTTTTATTTTTTCCAGTTTATCAGCAGGCATGACATGGGCGATAACTTCATCAATCTCGACAAGCGACGCCATATATTTGGCGGCTCTTTCATCGTCCCCAGTAAGCATGACGACTTTTATGCCCAATTTGTGCAAATCCGCGACTGCTTGTTTTGATTCAGTTTTGATTTCATCGGCAACCATCACAAAACCCAGCACTTT
>MFTJ01000034.1:13603-15018 GCA_001786805.1 Candidatus Nomurabacteria bacterium RIFCSPHIGHO2_01_FULL_39_10
GCGTTTCCGACAAAATATTCTTTGCCGTTGATTGTTCCCTTGAGTCCTTTACCTTGAATCCCTGTAAAATTTGAAACTTCTTCAATATTTAATTTTTTCTCACTTGCATAGCTTACAATCGCATGAGCAATGGGATGTTCTGATTTTTTTTCTAGCGAAGAGAGAATTGAAATAAATTCTTCTTCTTTAAGATTAGAAAAATTTTGAATATCAACCAAAGTCGGTTTTCCGATAGTGATTGTTCCTGTTTTATCAACAATGACCGTATCTACCTTATGCAGTTTTTCCAAGGTCGCCGCGTCCTTGATCAAAATTCCTTCGCGAGCGCCCTTGCCTACTCCCACAATTATCGCCGTTGGCGTGGCAAGTCCGAGCGCGCAAGGACAGGCAATAACTAAAATACCGACAAAAGACACTAAGCCAAAAGAAAGAGCCTGCGAAAATCCGAGCGGTCCGGAAAACAAAAGCCAAACACCGAGAGTGAGAAATGCGATGACAAGCACGACAGGCACAAAAATACTGGAAATTTTGTCAGCCAGAGCCTGTATAGGCGCCTTGCTTCCTTGCGCCTCTTCCACCATTTTTATAATATGCGCAAGCAGGGTTTCGGAACCAACTTTGGTCGCCTTGAAGGTAAAAGCTCCGCTCGTATTGATTGTGGCCGCGACTACATTATCGCCAACTTTCTTTTGCGCCGGCATCGGCTCGCCGGTCACCATAGACTCGTCAATAAAAGACTCCCCTTCGGTAATTATACCGTCAACAGGAATTTTCGCCCCGGGTTTTACGATAATTAAATCGCCATGCACAACTTCATTTACGGAAATTTCTATTTCTGTTCCGCTACGGATAACAAGAGCGGTTTTTGCCTGCAGATTTAAAAGTTTTTCAATGGCGTCGCCAGTCTTTATTTTTGACCGCGCTTCCAAATATTTTCCAAGGGCTATGAAAGTAATGACAATTATGGTGACATCATAATATGTCGCCTCAACATTAATAAAAGGCTTGAGGGCATCTTCAAATGCGGTAACCGCAAAGCTGTAAAGAAAAGCGACGACTGTGCCAATGCCGATTAACGTATCCATATTCGCTTTTCCATAACGGAGAAAACGGTAGAAGCCGAGAAGGTACGGCTTGCCGACGACAAACAGCACATAGGTAGCCATCAAAGGCAACAGATGATGGAAAAATTCTGCTAGAACGGGGTTCATTGCGAGAGCGATTTTATATTTTATCAGTACTTCCCAACCTAAAATGACGGCGCTGATAACAGAAAGAGGAATGGCGGAGATGACTTTTGTACGCATATCGGCAATTTCGGCAAGTTTTTCTTTTTTTGATTGATTGAGTCCGAGATGTTCTGCGTGCTCGCTTTCAGACATCCCCATTTCGCTTGCAGACATATTTTTCATGTT
>MFTJ01000034.1:15201-17933 GCA_001786805.1 Candidatus Nomurabacteria bacterium RIFCSPHIGHO2_01_FULL_39_10
ATGCATTCCCTTCACTTTGTAAGTTTGTGTGGACATAATTATTTTCTTTTAAGCTGATAAACTTTTAAAATTTCTTTGGTGGCTTTGTCCGCCTGTCCGCTCTTTATTTGATTAACCAAGCAATGCCCCAGATGCCCCTCCAGTAAGATATCCTCAATATTAGAAAGACCCTGCTTAATAGCGGATGTTTGGGTGATAATATCAATGCAGTATACATTTTTTTCCACCATATTCTGAAGCCCGCGCGCCTGGCCTTCCAAAATCTTCAGCCTTCTGATAAGTTTTGGTTTGTTTATATTCATGTCGCCAGTATATACCCCCTAGGGGGTATTGTCAACGACAACTGTTGAAAACTTTAATTCGCTTAAAAAATATTTCTGATACAATACTTTCGGTATAATAAAAACAACCAATCTGTTTAAAATTCTGGAAAAAGTATTTGTGGCTCGAATCAGATAAATCAAAAATATCGCCACCAAAATCCATAGGAAAATAAACCCCACCGAAGAAATGAAAAAGAAAATTTCTGATTGCAAGATTGCGTCCATGGTTTAATTGTAGCATAAATGTTATATAATTCCCAAATGGAACTCCAAAACAAATTAGAGTTAAAATTCCGGCTGGATGTGAATCAAAAAAGGGCTTTGCATAAACTCAAGCTTTTTTCGGTGGCGGATTTGCTTTTTCATTTTCCTGTTCGGTATGGACACATTAGTGAAATAAAACCAATCAGTCAGTTGATAGCAGGCGAATTTACAACAGTTTATGGAAGATTTTGGAGTCCTGATATTAAGCGAGGATGGAAAAGCAAAGTTTTAAGAGCCGAAGGTGAAGTGATAGATGAGACTGGAAAAATAAAAGTTGTTTGGTTTAATCAAGCTTATGTCGCAAAAATGATACATTCAGGACAATTCGTGGAATTCACCGGAAAAGTAATGGAAAACAAAAGAGGCAAATATCTGGCAAATCCAGAATTCAAAAAAATTGATTCAATGCCAATTGACATACATAATTCTTTGTTTAATTTTGAAAAGAAAAAACAAAGTGAAGTATTTGGTTTTCCTGTTTATATTGAAACGCGCGGTATAACTTCAAAATGGTTTTATCACACTATCTTAAAAATCATAAAAGACAAAACGCTAGATAAACTAACAGACTACATACCAAAAGAGATACTGGATAAATACCACTTGCCATCTATTAAATCAGCATTATTCTGGATTCATTCACCTAAAAATGCCAAGGATGCGGAAAGCGCTAGAAAAAGATTCGCTTTTGAAGAAGTATTTTGCATTCAGCTCGAGCGCCAGCATGATAAATTTGAATATAGAAAAAACAAATCTTTCCAAATAAAAACGGAAGAAAAAAATGTGGCGGAATTTCTGCGAAGATTTCCGTTTTCTGCCACCAATTCGCAGAAAAAATCCATCGCGACTGTGCTATCCGATTTGGCAAAAAATTTTCCAATGTCGCGACTACTAGAAGGAGATGTCGGAAGCGGGAAAACCGCTGTGGCGGCGACAACGGCGTATGCTGTCGTAAACACTCGTCCTCCTAAAAACTCCATGAAGCTTTGTGAAGGACCGTCCTCCACATCTGTGGAGGACGGTCCTTCACAGGCACAAACATTTGGTAATTTGCAGGTGGCTTACATGGCACCGACAGAAATATTAGCCGCCCAGCATTTTGAATCTTTCATAAAATATTTTAATCCGCCAGCCGGCGGACCAATAAACATCGGTCTTATTACTGGCTCCGGCTGCAGAAAATTTCCGTCAAAGTTAGACTCGACTAGTTGGACTAATATTTCCCGTGCGCAACTGCTGAAATGGGTAGCAAATGGGGAAATTCCGATACTCATCGGCACTCACGTGCTCATACAAAAAAGTGTGAAATTCAAAAATTTGGCGCTGGTAGTAATAGACGAACAGCACAGATTCGGCACGGCGCAAAGAAGAAAACTTGTCAGGAAAGACGGTGTCGCCCCCCATTTACTCTCTATGACTGCCACTCCAATTCCCCGCACACTTGCGCTCACTATCTATGGCGATTTGGATTTATCGCTACTTGATGAAATGCCCGCTGGCAGAAAACAGATACTAACTGAAATTATTACTCCCGACAAAAGAGAAAACACTTATGAAGAAATAAGAAAAGAACTGAAAAATGGAAGGCAATTATATGTAATATGTCCGAGAATATTTGAGCCTGATCCGGAAAAAGAACTAGCGCTTAATGTAAAGTCAGCAACAGAAGAAGCGAAAAGATTAAAGAAAGAAGTTTTCAGAGAATACGAAATAGGCGTACTGCATAGCAAGATGAGCAAAGAGAAAAAAGAAGAAGTGATGGAAGATTTCACAGGAGGCAAAATTCATATACTTTGCGCGACATCGGTGGTGGAAGTCGGAGTAAATGTGCCGAACGCAACTATCATAATTATTGAAGGGGCAGAAAGATTCGGCTTAGCGCAACTGCACCAGCTTCGCGGAAGAGTAATCCGAAGCACGCATCAGGCATATTGCTACATCTTTGCGGAAGCTAAAAGCGACAAAACTATAGCCCGACTCAAGGCCTTAAAAACAGCAAAAAACGGTTTTGAACTGGCAGAACTAGACCTGACCTTGCGCGGCGCAGGCGAACTCGGGGGCACCAAGCAATGGGGCATCACCGACCTTGGCATGGAAGCCATAAAAAATATAAAAATGGTGGAAGCCGCCCGCACGGAAGCTATC
>MFTJ01000035.1 GCA_001786805.1 Candidatus Nomurabacteria bacterium RIFCSPHIGHO2_01_FULL_39_10
TGTGTAAGTAGGCACAAAATTGTTCGCAACGCTGTCTACTTCGCCTTTTATGATTACATCACTTCTTGTTGAAATATTTATTTCTACACCGATTGGCTGATGATCAAACATCTGAAAAGTAAAAATTCCTAGATATCCTCCACTCGTTGCGCCAAATCGTTCACCAAGCGTAACGTGTATTCCCATTTTTTCTATTTCAGCAAGTGTTTTTATAAATAACCCCTCCACAAACGATTTTACATCATGGTCAAGAACACCAAAAAGAGAAAAATCTAAATCTTCAGAAAAACGCGGACTATCATAGACAATACGAAGCGCAGTGCCGCCTTTGAAAAGCAACTTTTCAGCATCAGGTAATTTGTACAACTCTGTCAAAAAAATGTGTTGAAAATATTCTCGGACAATATTTGGAAATACTCCCATTTGGTATTGCCTGCTTAATTTTTCGAGTGTTTCTAAGGAAATCATTGTAGTGTTGTCTTTATTATACCTTTAAGTTTCTTATTGCCAAACAACGAAGCATATTTTTCCGCTCTTGCAGGGTTAATTTTGTCTTTATTAAAACGAGAGATCGGTTTCTGTCCGTTCATTAATCTTAAATAATTTATATCCACGAATGCTTTCTCAGCGCTTGCAATATTAAAACTTAAACCTTTTTGTTTTTGAATTTCATAGCCAGTATAAGCGACTCTTTTTATTTTTCGATAAGAAAAAACTTTTCCTAATGCTTCGAATCTACGTGTAGTCTTGGTAGTTACCGAAGTAATCTCGTAAACTGTTTCTGGAATAACTCCATGATATGAGAGCGCAAATTCAAGCGATATATAAGATGGCGTATAAATTTTATTCGCGACATAAACGTCGGGTGGTAAAGCATCTGGAAAAACATAGAACCCCTTTTTGAGTTTTAATATAAATCCCTGTTTTTTATATCTATGGAGTAAAGCAGAGGCAGCAAATGCTGACACACCAAAAAGTGAACGAATATCGTTGGCGTTAAATATGTATAGTTTTTTACCCTTTATTTTAGTGGCAAAAACTGTCTGATTCACTAATTTGACCATATTGTCAATTTACCAAAACGCTCTAAAAAAGTCAACTACCGACCGTTAATAACCTAATAATGAAACTTAGGCAATTATATCTTTAGTAGTCTCTATGAGTAGTATAATCATATTCCGGTCTAGTTACTAAAAGATGTTGCTCCATATAAAATACCATCTTTAAGTCCTTGTAAAAAAGTCATTTCTATCTCAATCATTTTTTTTCCATTTTCATCTCCTCGCCGCACCGACTCAATAATTTGATCTTTTGTAAATTCACCGCTAGAACCAAGTGAAACAACCGCATCAGATGGCAATGTTTCAAGACGCGTCATAACAAGATTTTTTATTTCATTATTATTACCGTTTTCACTCATATATTTTTTAAATTATTTTCAATTCAATAAGTTTTTCTATAATTAACTCGCCTAGTTTCGTTTCATTATTTATCTCTAAAAATGCCACATTCCAAGTAACAGGTCCGGTTTCAGAAGCTACTAAAACAACCTCATTTCTTAGATTTAGCGGTAAATTTGCATATACTTTTAGAAAACGATCCTTATTTTTCATTGATGATATTGTATCATACACTAACACTTTTTGCATAAAAATTCTTTGTCCGCCCTCTAGGACTTGAACCTAGGACCTGGCGCGTATAAGGCGCTCGCTCTACCAACTGAGCTAAGGGCGGAAAAGTGGTTAACCCACTTTTTAATACTACAAAATTAAAAGAATTTAAGCAAAAATTACGCCACCACTTCCAGCTTTGCGGGTTCTCCCGCCTGCATCAGCTATGCTGAAGGCATTGCGGGCAGGTCTTTTTTCTTTAAGAGAATTCCGTGCGCGGTCAAAAGCTTTTCATACTCTTCTTGCTCAAGAGTTTCCACTTCAATCAGTTTTTGAGCAATGGCGTCAAAGGCTTTGCGGTGTCCGGAGAGAACCTTTTCGGCTGATTTTATTCCGTCATTTATGATTCTGGAAACTTCGGCATCCACTTTGGTGGAAACCGCTTCGGAAAATTCTTTTTCTATTACCTCGCCATAAGGAGTTCTGCCCCCAGAACCCGCGAGAGCTATCGGACCAATCACATCAGACATTCCCCAGCGCGTTACCATCGCCCTAGCCAAATTTGTGGCAACTTGCAAATCAGAAGATGGACCAGTGGTGATGTCCCCGAAAATCATCTGCTCGGCAACATATCCCCCAAGAGACATAGCTATATCGTCAATAAATTCTTTTTTAGACTGCAAACGGCGTTCTTCCAAAGGCAGTTTTAAGGTGTATCCTCCGGCATTTCCGCGGGCAATAATGGAAACTTTATGCACTGGGTCGGCATAAGGAAGTACCGAAGCCACCAAGGCGTGACCAGCTTCATGATAAGCGGTGATTTCTTTTTCTTTTTTGGAAAGCAGATGGCTTTTTCTCTCCGGACCGAGCATCACTTTTTCAATCGCCCGAATTAAATCAAACTGGAAAACTTTTTTGCGATTCTCGCGCGCCGCCAATATCGCGCCTTCATTCATCAACGAGTATAAATCCGCGCCGGAAAACCCGGGAGTGCGCTCGGCAATTAACTTCAGATTGATATCTTCGGCGAGAGGTTTTTTCACGGCATGAATTTTCAAGATTTCTTCGCGGTCGGAGCGGTCAGGCAAATCCAAAAGCACCTTGCGGTCAAAACGACCGGGACGAATTAGCGCCGGATCCAGCACATCTGGTCTGTTGGTCGCCGCCATGACGATCACTTTGTCGTTCGGCTCGAAGCCGTCCATTTCCACCAATATTTGGTTTAAGGTTTGTTCGCGCTCGTCATTGCCCCCGCCGAAGCCTCCTCCGCGCGTACGCCCTATCGCGTCTATTTCATCCACGAAGATGATTGCTGGCGCCGCTTTCTTCGCCATTTTAAAAAGGTCACGGACGCGGGACGCCCCGACACCCACAAACATTTCCACGAACTCACTGCCGGAGAGATGAAAAAAAGGCACATTGGCTTCGCCGGCAACTGCACGAGCAAGCATCGTTTTTCCTGTGCCCGGCGCGCCGGTTAAAATCACGCCTTTCGGGATTCTCGCCCCAATTTCTAAAAACTTTTTCGGACTTTTTAGAAAATCCA
Source organism: Candidatus Nomurabacteria bacterium RIFCSPHIGHO2_01_FULL_39_10 (assembly GCA_001786805.1). Taxonomy (GTDB): domain Bacteria; phylum Patescibacteriota; class Minisyncoccia; order Phycocordibacterales; family UBA9973; genus UBA9973. The sequence goes on from MFTJ01000035.1 coordinate 3,157, forward strand.
CAATTTCTTTTAATTCTTCCTTTGCTTCTTTACATCCGGCGACATCTTTGAAAGTCACTTTATTGTTCTTGTCATTCGGGTCGGTAATGCGCGCCTTGGATTGGCCGAAAGAGAGCGCTTGCATGCCAGCACCCCGCACCTGCCGCGACAAGTACCAGAAAAAAAGCAGAATGAAAACAATCGGCAACAAGAACGGAAGCAAATTAAAGAGTAAGAACATAAAACCACTTTCTTCTTTTATTTCTATTTCGGTTTTGGAAAACGCTTCCGGTGTCACGCCGTAATTAAAAAGAGTTTGCGATAATGCCGAACCGAACTCTTTCTTAGATTTCTTGATTTCATCGTTTTGGTAGGTGATTGTGAGCTTCTCTCCTTCCACCAGGATTTTTTTGACTTCCCCTATTGAAACACTTTTTGCTAACTCGGAAATTGAAATTTCTGGCGTAACTTTTCCTGTATCGGATACGGCTAAATACACCGCTGTGATAAGCATAAAGATGAGCAATGTGCCGGCAATACTGCCCCCAAACCCGCCTCCGCCCATTCCGCCTTTACCTTTCTTGCCTTTATTCTGAGCGTTATTTTTGTTTAGAAAATTAAAATCCATCTAGAGATACTAACATAAAAAACCTATTTTGTGGAGATGACGAGAATTGAACTCGTGTGCAGAAGGTTTTTGCAAAAAAGTCTACATACATAGCGCGCTTTTTGGTTAAAATTAAAAAATTCTTAAGCGAGCCAAATATTTTTTAATCGAGTTCTAATTTTTCGTGAAATACTCGAACGGATATTTCCTTATCCCGATAATGTTATGCCCCGTCTTATATATCGGAAGTCTATAAGAGAGACACGAGTTACGCGTAAGCGGAAACTCGAGCGAAAACGAAGTCATTCATACCGAAGTATGGAGAGACTGCCGCTTTCACTTTGGAAGCTAATTTTGCAATTAAGCTATTGAACAAATTTTTACGAGATTATGTTCATGCTCGGTATGCATTTTTGACAAAAGTCCTACTGTCTATGCCTTGCATCCCCAAATATAGTAGCGAAGCTTCCACCTACCCCTCTCCTTAACAAGGAGAGGGTGCCAAAATTTATTTGGGCGGGTGAGGTGCTACATTTTTCAAAGTCCTTTGTACTCTCTCCTGATTTCGCGGTCTGTGTCGCGCTTTTTTATGCTCTCGCGCTTGTCATATTTTTTCTTGCCTTTCACTAAAGCAATTTCTACTTTGATTTTTCTGCTTCTATTATACACCGAAAGTGGCACAACTGTCAAACTTTTGTTTTTCTCGCTTCCAGCAAGTTCTGCTATTTCTTTTTTAGTCAGTAAAAGTTTTCTATTCCTCAAAGGGTCATAATCTTTTGGTGTATTTTTTGCTTGATATGGCGGAATGTTTGCGTTAATTAGAAATGCCTCGCCCCCGCGGATAATAACAAAAGCCCCCTCCAGCGACATCTGCCCGCCCCGCACAGACTTTACTTCCACGCCCAAAAACTCAATACCGGCTTCGTATTTTTCCAGAATTTCATAATTAAACCGCGCTTTTCTGTTTTCGGCGTAATAGGACATAAATATATACTAACACAAAACAAAACCACCAAACTCTTGCTTTCTCAGATTTAAGTTGTAGACTGGCTCCTGAGACCGTTTTATGTGTTCAGTTCAATAAAAACAAGGAGGATCCCCTCCCCAAGAGGGGAAAGCCACGCCATGTGGCATGATAGTTTAGAAGTTGTTCCTACCCCCGCTTGCAGGAACAACTTCTTTTTTTATTTACCCACAAACCAGACATGTTATAATTCTCTAATGTTTGACTACCAATACGCGTATTTGATTGGCAATATATTTATTCTTTTCCCGATTTGGCTAGTTTTGTTTTTTTATAGACGAGACCTGCGAGTTGATATTTTAACCATGAGTTTAATTTGTGGAACTTTGGGACCAATTTCACAAATTTGGTATCTGAAAGATTATTGGTCTCCCCAAACTTTTACCGGAACAATTGTGGGCATAGAAGATTTTTTATTTGGTTTTTTTATTGGCGGCATTACAAGCGTCATATATAAAGAATTGTTCAATAAACATATTTCAAAACCCAAAAGCAAACGCCATCATTGGAGATTGATATTCCTGTTTACTGCAATTGCAATATTCATTTTTAACATTTTATTTTATATTTTTTCCATAAATTCCATTTATGCAAGCATAATTGTCTTTCTTTCAATGGCATCTATGATGTATTATTTCAGACGCGATTTGTTTATCGATGGATTAGCTAGTGGAATTTTTACGGGCATAACAATGTTTTTGTCCTATCTTGTGTATCTTTCAATCTTTCCAGAAGTTATTAGTAAGTGGTGGTTCCTCCATAATATCTCGGGAATATTAATTTTAGGAATTCCTCTGGAAGAATTAGTATGGGCTTTTTCTTTGGGGCTAGTAGCCGGACCCGCTTATGAGTTCTTCATGGGTTTAAGGCTTCTAAAAAATTAAGTTTGACTTTCAAGCCATAATAAGCTATATTTAAGCAGTTCAAGTTATCTTTAATATCAATTGCGTGAAAGAATAAACAACCAAATACGGGCGGCGGAACTTCGGGTTTTAGACAGTGAAAATAAAAATCTCGGCGTTTTAAGCATAAAAGCCGCTTTGGAATTGGCGCAAAGCAAGGGTTTAGATTTAATTGAAATAGGACCGAATGCCAATCCCCCATTAGCGAAGATAATGGATTTCGGCAAGTATCAGTACGAGGCAAACAAGAAACTGAAGAAATCCAAAGCTGGAGCGAATAGGACAGAGACCAAAGGAATCCAGGTAAAGATTGGAACCGGAGACCATGATTTGGAACTCAAAGCGAAAACAGCTTCAAAATGGCTCAAAGAAGGACACAGGGTCAAAGTAGAACTCTTCCTCGCCGGACGCGCAAAATATATGGATGAAAAATTTTTGCGGGAACGCTTGGATAGAGTGCTTCACTTAATTACTGAAGATTATAAAATATCAGACGCATATAGAAAAGGTCCGAAGGGTATAACGACAACCATAGAAAAAAAATGAAAACAAATAAATCATTTTCAAAAAGACTGAAGGTCACCAAAAACGGAAAAATAATTTCCCGCAAGCCGGGTTTTAATCATTTCAACGCAAAACAATCCCGAACCAAACAGCTTGCCGGAAAAAAAGGCAAGAATTTTATTATTACAAATAAATCAAGAAGCGCTTTGATGCCGTTTATATAAAATGATACGAATATACGAATGGAACGAATTTACAAATAAAACAAATTAATTCATTCGCAGACATTCGCAGATTTGAATAATTAGTAGATTAGTATGTTAATCTTATGACCAGAGTAAAAAAAGGAGTACATGCATTAAAAAGACGAAGAAGCGTCCTCAAGCAGACCAAAGGTTTTCGCCATGGTCGCAGCACCAAAGAACGTCAAGCTAAAGACGCGCTTCTGCACGCCGGGGCTTATGCTTTTGCGCACCGAAGAGACAAAAAATCGCACAACCGGACTCTTTGGAATATAAAAATAAACGCCGGCGCGCGCGAACTCGGCACGACTTACTCCAAACTGATCGACGGTCTAAATAAGAAAAAAATCTTAGTTGATAGAAAAATTTTAGCTGACCTTGCCGAAAATCATCCTTCTACTTTTGCCAGAGTTTTGGAAGCGGTGAAATAGTTTCTATATAATCTTGTATTCAGCCACTTTGTCTTTTTTTACGAGAGCAATAACATCTTCTACAAGTTTCTTGGCATCCAGTCCGGCAATGATTTTCGCATTAGGGCGATGCCCCTTTTCAACAATCTCTTTGAGCTGATTTCCCATTTCCCAAGGTCCTTCATAAATACCTATAGGCTTGCCATCTTCAAAAGCAATGGTAAATTCATGAATTGTGCCAATGCGCCCGCAGCCGCAAATAACCGCGTCCACGCAACGGGTCATTATTATATCCCGACCGGCATAACCGAAACCGGTGTACATAATCAAGTCCATATAATCAAGAGGAAGTTTGTAAACTTCCACATGCTCCTTTTCCGAGGCGGCCGGAGATACGCCAACAGAAATCCCGCCTACTTCTTTAAACCCCATCGCGACCCAAAGCGGAAATCCTGTCGTCGCTCCGGTAACAAGCACCGCTCCATGGCGAGCGATTTCGCGCCCGAGTTCTTTTGCCTTATCCAAAGCATTTAGTCCGCAATGACCTGTCTCCGCCGCGCCGGAAACGCAAATTTTAATCAGGTTGTGCCCATGTTTGTTGTTAAATAAAGAATCCATGAGTTGATTATACATTATTTAACATGATAGTGTCACACTACTCCCCAGTTCAGGAGCATAAGCTTCAAGACCCAAATTATCTCTGAGTTTTTGCACCAGAAACATAGATGATTTCGGTTCCCCCATAACCACGAAAACTTTTTTAAGAGTATCCTGCGTATCTTCAACAAAAGAGAGCAATCCATCTGAATCTTTATGCCCCGAATATCCGCTGATGGTCACAATATGCGCGCGTACTGTCACATCTTCCCCTGTGATACGTACCGTCTTGAGTCCTTCCTGAATTAGGCGCCCCGGACCGCCTACAACCTGATACCCGGTCAAAAGCAAAGTATTATTGGGATCAGGTAAATAATGTCTTTCGTGATGCACAATGCGTCCGCCAGTAGACATCCCGCTTCCGGCGATAACTATCTTCGGATTTGGCACAGTATTGATCATTTTTGATTCTTCCGATTTTAAAGTATTATGAAGTCCCGGAAAATCAAATAGATATTTATCATGATGCATAGCCTTTTGCGCATTTTCATTCAGATAATTTTTATATTGCTTAAAAACTTCCGTCAAACGAATAGCGAGAGGAGAATCAAGAAAAATAGGCATTACAGGAATGTGATTATTTTCCACTAATTCATTGAACTCAAAGAGGAGTTCCTGGGAACGCTCGAGAGAGAAAGTCGGGATAATAAGTGTACCTTTTCTATTGTAATTGTCTTCAATCGCTTCCTCCAGGAACTTCCTGCGGCTGTCTCTCGATTCATGATTTCTATCACCATAGACGGATTCCATTATTAAATAATCTATATCAGTAACTTTTTCAGTATCGGGAAGAAGTGGTGAAGGTGAATTGCCTAAATCTCCGGTAAAAAGAATTTTTTTGCCATTGTAAACAAATTTAATCATCGCAGAACCTAGTATGTGTCCGGCATTTAAAAATGAAACTTCCAAATCGGAAGTTATACTCAACGTTTCGTGATAATCAAAACCTTCCCATAAAGAAATAGCTAACTTTACATTTTCCTCGGTGTAAATTTTATCCAAACCTAGCTCTATATTTTTTGACAATATGCCCATGGTGTCTTCAAGCATAAATGAAGCCAAAGCTTTGGTGGGTTTGGTGGAATAAATTTTCCCGCGGAATCCTTCGCTGATAAGTTTTGGAACACGCCCCAAATGATCCACATGCGCGTGAGTAATAAAAAGAATGTCTATCGCTTTTGCGTCATACGGAAAAGGGTCCCAGTTGATATTATCCGCTAAATTAAATCCTTGCGTAAGCCCGCAATCCACTAAAATTTTTTTGTCCTCTATCTCAAGCAAAAAATTAGCTCCTGTCACAGAGCCAGTTCCCCCGCAAAATGTTAGCTTGGCTTTTTTCTCCATGGATGTAGATAAAGAATAGCACATAATCCGCCGAATAGGTCAAAAAATATGTCTGAGAAAGTATCTAAATAATCAAAAGGGTTTTTCGCAATCACGTCGTTAACCAACATTTCAAACATTTCCCAGCCAATGCCAATTGCGAGTATAAAAAATAACATTTTAAAAACTGCATTAAGGGAACTTTCTTTGGATGGAAAAATATAAAAATAAAGAATACCAATCCAAATTCCACCCAGAAAATGCATAATTACATCAAGATACCAAAGAGAATAATACCAATAGAACTTATTTGCGGCAAAATGTACTATCAAAATAAAGAAAATCAGATATGCAAGAATTTTCAAAAGCCTTTTTCTGTCTATTCTGTCCATTTCGGTATTATACAGCAAAATAATTGCCGAGAAAACTCACAGATAAGAAAAAATCCGCTTGTGCGGAGTTCTTCTTAGGACTATTTCAGATATATTACCGTAGCTGATAGCTAGGTGGGTGCCAGATGCGAGAGACCAAGGTCAAACACAATCGAGGCTCCCATAAATTAGTGTCTAGGTAATAACCGGAAATAACCCTACTTAAATTATACTCTCTTAAAAACTTTGCGCAACAATTTTTTTAAAACAACACAAATTTTTGAAGATTTCAAATTATTTTTTATTCAAATTATTTTCATTTAGTATACTTCTCGCTTGTAGCAATCTTCGCAATACAAAATCTGAGGATTATTTGGAGAATAATTTGTTTTAAACTTCACTACGCATTTATTTTTATGCCCGTGCGTACTTTTTTTACACATACATTCACGATCCCACATCTTAATTGGATTTAACTTTTCCATTCTGGTATAGAATCTGCAGTTTGGGCAAATTCTTGGCAAGGGTATATTAAAACGCTTATAAAATTGGAATTCCATTTTGGTTATTTTAAAAACACCGACACAACGATGCGCACATTTTTGTGCGTCTTGGCATTCAATTACTTTACCGACAATTGAATCATCTATATCGGAAACCTTTTCTGGTATCTCTAAAGAGTATATTTCAATATTATATTTGTTGGATATTTCTGAAATATTGTCTTTTGGAAAATAATCAGAAGCGGAAGATTCTTCATATTTCAAAGGAGAAAATTCTGGTGGGAAAAATTCACCATATCTATAAACTAAACCATCACTAGAAATATAAGGTGTGATATTCATCTGCTCAATGATTTTAGACCGCAGAGAGAAATATTCTTCTTTCGAATATTGCTTGTTAAAGATGCAGTATGTAGCTTTTTTTAAGCCCACACATCCAAAACAATATGACGAAGAATGGCACTCAACACAATATTCTAAATTATGAGAAGAAGGCCAACATTCATAACAAAACTTTAGATTTTGACAATTTTCTCCACAATTCGCTGATTCATAGATTAATTCGCACGCAAGTCCCCAATTAGTAAAATCATATACATCTTTTGAATGTCGTATGAATTGAGAAAAGCGAGCGTTGTCTATATTGTGAATAACAAAGCAATCTAAGGAATTATTTGAAGCATATATATAATCCCCCGTCACATTCTTGTTCCTATTGCCATGAATATATTGAACTGGAAATTTTTCCCTCAAATTTGCTACTTTTTTTAATATTTCCTCCACTTGTAAATAAGAACCATCGTACATGGTACCCAGTTTTTTCTCATATTCACTTTTTGTGTACTCCTCATTAAATATACAATACTTTTTATTTCTTAAATTTATACAACCAAAACAATCATTACAATTCCTACAGTTATCTGAAAACCAGACATTGTAACAATTTGCGCAATTACTACTCCAAAACATGCGTTCACAATCAACTATTGAAAATGTTTCGTAACACAAACTCGAATCTTTTGTTTCATAAATATCTACGCAATCCTGACTCCCGCTTAAACGAAAACCATATGAAACATCTTCATTATCTGTCGCATTGAAACATAAGTAGGCGTTTTTTGCGTTAGTGGCATGATTGGAATAATCACTATTCACACAAGTCTCAATTGACCTTGCACATAAAGGTACATTGTGTAAAAGATCAGCAAATTGTTTAAAAAAGGTATTGTTAAAATTATATTCTTTCCCATATAACTTAGGATCCCACTTATCACTCCACCAATAAGAGTGTTCATAAATTTTTACTTTGGATGAAGGAGGATATGTCGAAAATATAAAATTACCGGTACGCTCTTCCTTTTTCTTAAAAAAGAAATGCTCATTACGCCACATAGAACGACGAAATAGGCGACACTTGGGACAAAAGGTGGGCGCCGGAACTTGCATTTTTAAATAGAAATTTGAATCATTCTCATCTATGTGAAAAAGAGTCGAGCAACTTTGACATTTTACAGATAAAAGCATAATTATAAGGATACCACTTGTAAAAGACTAATGCTATAATCATGCTCATGAGCCAAAAACTATGCGTATACTGCACAAATATTGATATTAAAAATCGCGAAATTATCAGCAACGATTTAGCGTGGGTATTCCCGACGAACATTCCTGTCGTTCCGGGACACATATTAATAGTTCCGAAACGGTGTGTGACAAAATATGAAGATTTAAGTTCAGAAGAAAAAAAGGCAATAGAAGAATTGAGAGTAAAAATGATTCACGCGCTCAAAAAAGCCTTTGGCGCAGAAGGTTTTAATTATGCATGGAACGAAAATAAAATGGCGGGGCAATCAATACCGCATTTCCATCTGCATGTCCTGCCCCGCAAAGAAAGCGATGAAGGAATAACTGAATATGAACCCAGAAAATTTCTTTACCGCCCAGGAAGTAGAGAAATTACGGAAGAAAAAGAGTTACAAAAAGTATGTGAGGTGATAAAAGAAAGCTTGTAAAAATTTATCTAAAACCCCAGATAGAGTCTTAGACTCTATCTGTAATACCCCAACTCTTCCAAAAAATCTTCTAGAATTCTGACCGGCACGCCGACAACGGTGTCTATGGCGCCTTTTGTGCTTTTTGCATAGTGAAGAAAAGCTCTATCCACAAATCCTGCTCCTTTGTATGTCATGGGGTCATTTGCCATTTGGTGAATAACCCGAGTTGGAATTTTCCCCCATTTTATAGAAACAACATCTACCGATTTTAAAGTTTGATTAAGTCCAACATGGTGTACAACAATTGAACAATAAACAGTAGTCTCCCCTTTAGGGTACTCTTTGTGCCAAGCGATGACTTCTTCTTTTGACACAGGTTTCTCTCTTAACTTTCCGTTGTGAGAAACTACTAAGTCAGATGTTATGAGAATAGTATCGGGATTAAAATTATTTTTCGCGAGAATTGCGTCTTTTTTCGCTAATCCGATATTTAAGACGAGTTTTTTAAAATCCTTGTTTCTTATTTTCTTTTCATCAATATCGGCAGTCTTCACATCAAAAACAAACCCGGCGTCTTCCAAAAGTTTTTTGCGAAACGGAGACGCCGAACCGAGAATGAGCTTGGTTTTATTTTTTGTGCTCGGCATAGACAAAATCGGTATCAATCTTTTTGTATTCAAAGATTTCGTCTTTGTTAAAGAATCTTTTTACTTCAATTTCTCCAGCTTCAATCGTTTCCGATGCATGCACGATATTAGATTGAGTTGAAAGAGAAAAATCTCCGCGGATTGTGCCTGCGGTAGCCTCCCATGCCTTTGTCGGACCGACAATCAGTCTAATAGCTGAAATCGCATTAATACCCTCTACTGCCATTACAATAACCGGACACGCTTTCATGAAATCCCGAACACCCGGATAAAATGGTTTGTCTTTTATATGCGCATAGTGTTCATCAAGCAAGGCATCTTCTATGCTCATCATTTTCATGCCTATAATTTTCAAACCCTTTCTCTCAAAACGAGCAGTTATCTCCCCCACCAAATTGCGCTGAATAGCATCCGGCTTCAAGATTATTAAAGATTTTTCGTAATTTATTTTTATCATATACTTTATATTAGCAGAAAAAAAATATTTTGCAAAATTTATTTTACTCCATCGTTTTGTACCTCCCCATAATCTCAGCTTCCACTTCCTCCCGGTCCCGGCCATATTTTATATAGGAAAGTTCTTTCAAGGAATCTACAATATCGGGATTGCCTACCTCCGGCGCGAGTGTTCTCAAATTGAAAGGCTTGACGGGCTGACCGTTTACCAGCATATTCACATAGGCATTGTAATTATCAAGTTTGGTGATATCGGCAACAGAAAATGTCGGTTTGAATCTCTGTTCCAGAAATGTCGCATCTTCTGTACCGACTCGAAAAACCGCTATGGAGCCCACGTTGCCGAAAACCGCATTCTTAATCTTTTCTTCGAGCTGAGTGATGTATTGATGAGCAATGTTGAGCGATAATCTGTATTTTCTAGCTTCCGACAAAATAGAAGCTATAGAATCAGTCGTAACATTTTGAAACTCATCAATGTAAAGATAAAAATCATTCATTGGCTTGCCAAACATATCCACCCGGGAAAGCGCCGCCATTTGAATTTTACCCACCAAGACAAGCCCAATCAAATTAGCATTGATGTCTCCCAGCCGTCCTTTAGAAAGATTAACTAGTAGGATTTTTTTCTCATCCATGATTTTGCGGAAATTGAAAACAGAATTCTGCTGAAGCACCACCGGGCGCATGATGTCGTTCGAAATAAAGTTGTCGAACTTGGAAGAAATATAGGGCACGAAGTTTGCAAGCGACTGGTCCCCCGTCGTCTGCTCTGCGGAAACCCAGAACTGCTTGATAATCGGATTCTTACAGCGGGCTAATTTTAAGTCACGAAAATCTTTATCCGCCAAAACACGGGTAATCTCCAGCAAGGTTGAGCCTGACTCGGGATCTTCCATCACCAAAAAGGCGCTGTTCCTGAAATATTGCTCAAACATCGCTCCGCCACCGATTTTCATATCAAAAAGTTTGTTGAAAATTCCCATCAACTCGTTCACCACGAAAGTTTTTTGCTCCGGATATTTAGGGTCATACTCCAGCATATTCAGCCCCATCGGCCGCGCCGTGTAGGCAGGGTCAAAATAAATGACATCGTCAATACGTTCTTTGGGAATACGGGACAAAATGGTCTGAATGTCGGTGCCATGCGGGTCAATATAACAGCATCCATCGCCATTTTTGATATCCTGTGTAATCATATTAAGCATGATGTTGGTCTTGCCTGTTCCAGTTTGACCGATGACATAAAAATGCCTCATGCGGTCTTCACGCGCAAGATGTATTTCTGTATCTTTGCCTCTATAACTATTTACTCCTAAAATTATTCCTTCACTCTTCAGTTCCATCGGCGCAGGCGCGATGCCGGCTCTAGCTTCCTTGAGTTGCGGCTGGCTGCCTATTCCGACCGGAAAGTGAAAAACTGACGCAAGTTCTTTTAAATTAAGCGGCATAATTTTATCCGGAGCAAAAGAACGGTAAGAAAAATCATGGAAAAGCTTTTTTAAGTCGCTTCCATGAACCTGTTCAAAAATAAATGAGTTGCTGGCCGCTTCGGAAAATTGGTTGAAAGAAGATTTTATTTCCTGCAGAATGGCTTCGGCGCGGTCTTTTGTTTCGGCTGAAGCTATAACGCGGATATTGGCTTTCATAACACTGCTTTTTATTTTATTGCCTATTTTTTCTACCGCCCCTTCATCCACCGCTCGCCTACCCTTCATGTTTTTTTCCTTTTTTGCTTCTTCGGTTTTTTGTTTTACGCCAAAAAGAAGCTCCTTGCCTACTTTTATTACTGCCCGATTGAATTTATAGAAATTGTCCGCCGCATGTTTTACAGACATGCCGTCTTTCACATCATCCAGTATCATATGAAATTCATTGATGAATTTATCGCCGGCAGGCGCCACCACCAGCTGAATAGCCGCGCCTTCGCCCTCGGTTTTTAGCTTGGAAAAAACATTTAATATCATATTCATGGGGTCATGCTCCAAAGTGTCATAAGTCCTAATGGGCATCACTCCGCGCTCCGAGAGAGTAGCATAAGCTCCAACTGAAGCTCCATTATCTGTGAAAACATTGTAATCATCCGCGACTTCGCGAATTTTCGCATTGTGATAAAAAGCCAGAATTTGTTTTTCAAAAAGGGAAAGATATTTGTTTGGAATTCCGGCATAAACCACCACTGCGTCGCTCTCATTTGAAAGCGCCACTTCCAGCGTAAAATAAATTTCCTTTACATTTTTGGGGTCAACAGAAATAGACTGCATGCCGGCATAAAACTGCTCCATGGCGCCGATAAATTCCTTGAAGCCTTTTGACTTGTCGGCTTCATCCGTGGGCGGCGGAAGGGTTATTTCAAAAAGCGTCATGTTGAGAGATTTATATAAAGGTGTACCCTCCTTCAAATCCGAGATTATTTGTCCGGTTTTTAGATATTGGATGAGAATCCGGTGAAAATCATCTTCCACGTGGGGATTGCCCATCGCTTCCACTACTGAGAGAGCATTGCGAATCCCCTTAGTAATAACAATCCCTAAAAGTTCCTCCATCACGCTATCGTGAGACTCTGGCTTTAGCGCCAGCACTATTCCCTCTGCCTCTTTTCCGCTTATTATATTACTGCTGTGTATTAACTGCTCTGCCGGTATGTCTTTATACACTCCCACCACATCCCGCGCCGCATTTTCTTTGGCATTTTCAAAATGTCCGATTTGAATCAGCTCTTCTTCGCGTTTTGCTACATGCGCGCGCAAATATTCCAACTCTTCTTCCGGAGTCTTAAATTTCGGCATTTCCTTAAAAAAACTGCCTTCCATAGCCTAATTATACAACAAAAAGGGGAAAAACTATATTTGATGTACAGTTAACCATCGGCTTATTCGTACGAATGGGTAAATAGAGAATAGGAATGAAGAAGACGACAACTTTCAAAAATTTTAAATTTCAAATAAGGTCAATCACCTGCTTGGCAGGTTTGGGTAGAGATTCAACAATCGAATAAAACATGGATAGACTTATTTGTTCCTTATCCACAATCCCCGCGCTAAACAAAACGGCTAGATGTTTAGATGTAGATTTGAATGATAAGTTTATATGCTCCGCGATGTCGGTAACAGTCGCTTGTTTTTCAGCTTTCAGATATTTGATAGTCTGCAATCGCCGCCGATTGGCGAGAGCTTTTAATATTTTTTCATACTCTTTCATATATTTAACACCTATTATATCACCGCCTTTTGCATTTACCTATTCGTACGAATTAGAGATTCAATAAATGTCCATTTATTCCTCTAGTGATTTACCAGTAAATAAAAATCTTTTCTGTCCGATAGATTTCTGCTCATCGTTTCTCATATAAAAAATTAAATATATTTTATCCCCGACAGTATCTGATCTAATATCATCAACCCAACCGTCAAATTTAAAATCCCGACCAAACCAATCTTGGAAATAAGTATAAACCAGCTTATCATCTCCAGAAGTCATATAACTTAAAACTCCTTGTTCAGTTTCTTTATTAAAAACATTAACTAAATAAATTCCCTGACAGCTAGAACCGCAATATGAAGTAAAAAACACATGGTCATTCCCAAGCCATTTTGGTTCCCCAATTCTACTACCAGTAAATATATAATTTTCACTGCTATCTTCCATATCCAGAACTGAAACAACTGTGTCGTTATTAAAGTAATCTTTGTAATAATCTCTAAAAATACTGAGATCAAAAGCAAAATTGTATGAAATTATTTTTTTTGAACTGTTAGGAGATAATTCTTCATATTGAAGTTCTTTTAAGGTCTGTGGTTCATTTTTTGTTAATTCAGTATCTTTTTGATTCCTTGGTAAACGAGAAAAAATGAGTATGAAAATAATAATTATCAAGCCAAATAATGCTATAATTAAATTAAGATTTAATTTATGCTTCAAGTTCATAGAAATAAACCCTATCAATCTTGGTTTTTAAATTCTTTTCCGTTGCCCACCAAGGAAAATCTATTTGATGTTTATATGAATGAAAATGTGTCGCTCCAAAAGTCGGATCTGCAATTTGTCCGCCAAGTACGGCTTCAGCCACCGCATAGCATTTATTCCAGACTGATATACTTACATTATTATTTAATGGATCTCTGACTTTATCCTTGGTATTTTTATTCCAAAATGAATCATATTGGGATTCTTTTAGAATAACTTCGTGAACATTATATCCCCATTGCTTTTTATGTTTTTTAATACGATTAAGAACAGTAAAACCTATGCCGGTTCTTGCTTCTTTTGACTGATTTTCTCCTTCACCTAATATCACTCTAGCTAAAATCATTTGTTCACTATCATCTATAAAATTTTCGTCAGTCCATTTTGGATTTTCTACGGAAGGAATCCTTTTTAATTTATCAACACCTAGATCAAATATAATTTCGTGTAATGTCGGCATGCGATCCGCCCAAAAGTCAATGTAATGAATATCGCTATCTAAATTTTCCTCAAAATTTTTCTTTTGGCGATTATTTTTAAAAAAATAAGTAAAAATATTTGCCGACCATAGCCAATCGCGACGCAATATTGAAAAAATATTTTTATCCATAATATATATTATACTAAATAACCAAACTTTATTTCAAGTATTTTTTATCTTATATTTTTATCTTTCTAATCGGCTTATCCCCTCCAAAGGCGGGCAGGCGTACGAATGGGTAAACCCCCACACCTATTTCCATAACACACTGAAAGCGCATTATACTCAATATCTTAGAGACAGGTGTAGGGGTAAATAGAGAATTCAAAGGTTTTATTAAATATATGTAATTAGTTACGTAACGAGTTACGTATATATTTTAGCATGAAGTGGGAAACTAAAGGAACACACAATTTGCGCAACTAAAATTATTAATTCCAACATCCGTTAGGAAATCCTATTTTTTCAAGAATATCTGTAAATGCAACATATTCAATTTCGTGTTCTTTATAAAAAGCTAAGCTTTCTTGAAGTTCTTTTGTCTGGGTTTCTTTTTTAAGCAAATCCCCAAATGCAAAACCTTTTCTAGCCTCATATTCTTGGTATCCAACTAAAACAATTTGAAGCGGTTTTTTATATAAATTTGGTAATTCTCCATATTTTAAAGGAACGCCCAGTATTTTCTCTCCCGCAGTACCTGGAGTACTCCAATTCCTGCTTTTTACCTCATAAATATAGTCTTCACACTCTAAATCTGGTTCATAATTTTTATCTCTTACAGAACTTTGCATGGCTCCAGCCTTTTTGACATTTTTTCTTTTTAAACAAATAAGTGCTTCCATCACTAAATCTTGACATAGCTTGGTTGTCCATTGAACATTGTTTTTTGTACCAATAATTTCATTCCCCCAAAGATCTTCTTCCTTTTTTGCCATTGCAAGATTATCCTTATTGCTTGTATTGAGCAAGGAAAAAGCAGTGATAGGTTCGTAACACCATTTTATAACTTTAGGATTATTGAGTAATTTAAAATTTTCTTTTTTCATAAATTATCTTATCCAAAGAAGTACTTATTATTCCTTCAGATCATTAAACCTCTTAATCGACAAATCTAAAAATTTCTTTTCTGTATCAATGCCGACAAATTTTCTTCCGTTCATTGCTGCCGCAATGCCAGTCGTTGAGCTTCCAGTAAATGGATCAATGATTACATCCCCTTTGTTCGTACTTGCCAGAACAATTCTTTTCAATAAGTCTAAAGGTTTTTGTGTCGGATGTTTACCAAATTTCTTTTCTTCTGGTTTCGGAGTTCCCATAGACCAAACAGAACGCATCTGCAAACCTGGCTTTTTTAATTTATCTTCAGGCCAACTCCCCTCTTTCATGGCGCTATAATTAAAAGTATGTTTTGCTTTCTTTTCTTTTCTCGCCCAAATTATTGTTTCATGGCTGGCAGTAAAAAAGCGACAACTCAAATTTGGCGATGCATTTGGTTTAAACCAAGAAATATCATTTAGTATGTGATACCCAAGTGCTTGCATTGCGTAGCCACATTGATAAATAGAATGATACGTCCCGCTCACCCAAAGAGTTCCTCCGGGTTTCAACACCCTCCTACATGCTTCAAGCCATTTGTAATGAAAAGCGTAATCGTTTTCAAAACCATTGCTAATATCCCAAATTCCTTTATTCACGCTCACCATTCGTCCAGCATGAACAGTAAATCCTCCATTTGAAAGATTGTATGGCGGATCGGCAAAAATCATATCAACGGAGTTTTCTTCCAAATCATTCAATACTCGTAAAGAATCTTCGTTGTACAAAACAAAATTATCTTCCTTGAAATAAGGTTTTACTTTCACATCTGCTAAGATTTTTTTTGATTTTTTGGACTCAACAGCAACAACCATACTTTCATTATAGTAAATAATTGCAAATATTCAAAGTCTTTTTTATTTCTTCCAATCCTTGATTAATACCCCACCCCTGACTTTCTTGACCGTCACCTTTTGTTTCTCTTTCCATTTAAGTTTGTCTACCAATTCTCTAGGAATAGTTACAGACAAAGACTTCCCGCCGACTTTGATTAACTTTCGTGTATTTTTATTTTTCATTTTCTGCGAGCTCATGGTTATATGTAATTAGTTACGTAACTCGTTACGTATATATTTTAGCATTAGAAACTTATATTATGAACTGCGTATGCAATAAAAAGGACAAGAAGAGTTGTGAAACTTAAAAAAATACTTAAAATTAAAACGACAAAATAAGCTAATTTAGATTTTAAATAATTTTTAAATCTTACCCAGTTTACTACAAAAACCACAATGCCAATTAGTTGAATTAGTAAAATTGTTATATATAAAGAGTAAAATTTAGAATCTAGTAAAAAGTTATTTCTCCAAATCTGGCTAGAACCATTGACTGTGGGCACAAAAAGAGAATATATAAAATTACCTAACGGACTCCATAGAATCTCAGGTAGAATAAAAAGTATACTAGATACCAAAAGCCATATTTTTTTACTCATACAATTATTTTACACCTTAATAAAAAATTTCGCCACCCAAAAAAGACCAGTAAGACCGGCAACGCTGGCAAAGGTAACTGCGATATTAATAGGTATGTTGCTATCTCCAACATTGGCTGTAAGCGTTTTTTCTTCCTGTGAATTTTCTGTTGGTATCGGCACAACAGCTACTGGTTCTTCACTTTTTGCCTTTTGTGAAATAGGTGCGGTATCAGAATTATTTCCTTTTGTCGCAACTTGTGTTTCTTTTGGAATTTCAACTGGAACTTCTACAACATCGGCAACAGCCACTACGGGAGTGCTTGGCAATACAACGGGTGTCTCAGATGTACTACTCACTTGGTCAAGTGTACTAGGATTTTGATAGAAAGATGAAGAAATACTTCCTCCCCCGCCCATTGAGACCACGGGGGTATTATCCTGTGGCTCTTCCGGAATAAAATTTTGCGACTCTATGGCATCAAGAATGGAAGTTGGTTCTAGTGTTTGGTCTGTCGTGCCGTTGCCATCGGTATCCAAAGAAAGAGCTGTATCGCTATCATTGGAAAGACTAATAGACCCGAGAAGACTTGGGGTGACGGAAATATCGCTAAATACTTGAGTTTGAGTGATATTGTTTCCACTAATTGTGGCATTAGTAACAGTAAATGTTCCTGTGCCTGTACCTGCGACAGAAATCGTGTATGTTTGCCCTTCATCCGTAGACAAATAAACAAATTTATGTTCATCAATAATTTCAAAGCTGGCATTTGGAATGTTATTTTCTATGCTTACTCCGTCAGATGCTAAACCAGTATGATTCCCGTCTTGATCTACGATGTCAATAGAGAGCGGACTAAAAACAGCCATCGCTTCTCCATTAAGTTCGCATTTAGAAATATCTTGCGTGATAAGATCCCGCCCTTTACTGTTTTTGGTTGAAAGATCGCTACCTGAAATTATATTTACAATCTGCTGACGACTGCCATCCTGGCTCATCATGCTGGCATGACTAGCATTTAATGAATAAAATTTATTTTCCTGATTAATGGGTAAATTTGTTGCGCTCTCAAGCGGCACAGTTCCGTCTCCCGGGGTATGGTCTAGTATGTAGTTAATCTGGATATTGCCCGGATGTAAGGCATTCTGATAGCGGTATTTTATAAATTTACCTATTGTATCAGTCTTGCATCCATTGACGGCATATAGATCTATCCCATTGGCGCGTAGATCATAATTATCAAAATCCGCAGTATGTAAATTATTTGCATTAATCAGTGCTTGAGAATTTAGTTGATAGTCTTGAGTTAAAAAAGTATTTATTTCGTTAAAATCTAAATCATGAGGTATATCGTCGGTCAAACCATTTTGTTCAACAGTTTTTACATAAGAGCCCTTAGCATTAAAATATTGCTCGCTGGGCAATAAATCGTAAGCCACAGGTAAATTTTTGGCAATCTTTTTCATTTCTTTTGCGTCAAGCAAAGGAACACCGAAGCTATCGCCCAAAATTAGAGCCTTTACTGCCTTTGGCGCGCCGGTATTTGGCACGCCGACAAATACAGCCTTATCTATATTGTGATTTTCTGTATTTTCCACCACATATTTTTTAACTATGAGTCCGCCGGTGCTATGAGCAATGATATCAACTTTTTCCGCTTCAGTTTCTTCTAAAACATCTGCAATTTTTTGTTTTAATTTACTCACATTTTCCTCACTTACTCCATAACGCCAATCGTATGGAAAAGTAAACAGATCTGTGCCTTCAACATAGCCTTGATTTTTGAATTCTTTCACAAGACTTTCTGAATAATCAAAAGTCAATATTTTCCCAACAACATTTTCAATAGTTAAAGTTTCAGAAGGAGTCAAATCAGAATTAAATTGCAATGGATCCATAAATTCATCTCCAAAAGGTACAAGATTACGTATTATATCTAGCCAAAGTTTTTCCGACCCATCATCTGTCGGCTTGCTAATTTCTGTCCCTAAAAGCCCCGGCACGATGATAACTGGCGTACGAGTCGCGATAGCCACCCTCACTGTATATTCCTGCGCTGAATCATCTTCGGCTGTGACTGTGTACACAACGGGGCTAGTGAAATTTTGACCATTATTAGGACCGACAGAAGCTCCAGTGGATATTTCAATAGTCGGGACTATGCTCGTAATATCAGTGCCGAAAGGAACTGTCAAAGCAATCGTGTGATTTTCTTCGTCAATAACGCCATTCACTGCAATAGGCAAATCTAAAAAACTAAATGCGGTGATGGCTTTTTCGGAACTCGGAATATAACAATCCTCATCTTTACACCAAGGATCAAACAAAACATCGCCATAGACTGCATAACCCAATCCTTCCGGATTCAAATCTTCGTGATACGGTCCTGAAATGTCGCCCCAAAAATTGTTTTCTGCATTGAGTGTAAAATCTGAATAATTTTCAAACGCATTTACAAAAATTTCTTTAAAAGCATTCCCTGAAAAAATCACCGCTCCATCATAAACACTAACGCCATAATCTGTATTTTCTATTTTAACTTTATTCAGCGTAAAAATCCCTTCATACGAAGCAATATTGTCCGAAGGATACCCAGAGACTAAAGAATTAGAAATATCCAGCAATCCTCCATAAAGTTCAATACCAGAATCAAGACCTCCTTCAAATACGGAATTTTCAACTACCGCGCTCGCATCATAAATTCCAAGAGCAGAACCAAAACCAATATTTTTAACTGTTAGACCAGAAATATAAAGCAAGGTTTCATCATAAATGCCCAAAGCATCACCAAGATAAACATCTTCTATGATGCTATCCTTAATTTCAACCGCCCCACCATCAGCTGAGAATGCATCTCCGTCAACACCACTTATCAAAACATTGTCAAAAAACACATTTCCTTCGGAGGAATAAATACTTGAGTGTACCTCTCGAATGGTTGTATACGAAAGATCTAATGTGCCTTTTTTAACACGCAAACCATTATCTGAATATTCAACAAAAGTATGCAAAAGAGACATTTGAGCTGTCTCCCCATAAATACCAATGCCCCATTCATTATACCGAGATGGCGCGGTACCTTCTCCGTCACCATTAGTATCGCCTCCCCGAGCATCATTATAAATAGAAGTGAGATAAATTGGTTCTGAGTTTGTGCCTAAGGCATTCAATGTGCCATCTACAGACAGCGAGGTTTCTTCGTCAAACTTTACAACCACTCCTGATTCAATAGTTAGGGTAACGCTAGCAACAACTTTAATATTATCTTGTATAACATACGGGCTATTTTCTAAAGTCCAGGTCGTATTTTCTGTAATATCTTCCGTTATATAGGTGGGGTCTTGAGATAATTCTTCTGATTCCTCTGTTTCTTGTGGTTCTTCCTGCTCATCCTCTGGCTCAGGTGTCGGCTCTTCGGACTCTTCTATACTATACGCCACAGAAAGACCGACAAAATCATGGCTTGTTTTGGTGTTGCCGCCACTTCCCTCATCTCTATAAGCCAAGAAACGAACTTTTAGATTATTTGCTTTATCCGGGGTGTCAATAAAAGAGAAGAGATTCTCTGTAACATCTGTATGGTCAACATTGGTTGTCCCGACGGTTAAATCTTTGCTGATAAATTCCGAGCCGTCCCAGATTTCAATTTTTGCGGCTGAAAGAGCTCCCGACCTTCTAAATTCATGGGAAATTGTGACATTCTCTATCACCGCGTTCTCGGGAACATCGGCATCAAAAACAAATTCAATGAATTTATTTTCATCATAACCAACCCCTATCGACCAACTGTCTTTATTGCTCTGAATACGGCTGTCGTCGCTTGCGACAAGCTTCGTAATATCGCCGGAAGAAAATTCCGCCCCTGTTTCGGCAGTAGCATCCGTGCCACTGGTAACCGTATAATTCACAGTAGTACTCGCGTGTATTAAATTTGGGAAAACAAAAAAACTGCCGAGAGAAATAAAAAGACCAACCAAGAAACAGAAAGATTTGTGTTTAATTGCAAACATCCGTTTAATTATATAACTCAGCGAAAAAGATTCAAACACTAATGTGTAAAAAGGCGAATTTCGCGCTAAAAATAGTTCTTTACCTAAATATAAAATAAGTTATTTTATATTATAACATTCTACATAATGTCATAATATCTTTCCCTCGCTTGGTGACATCATGAACAACAGTTCTTCCAATATATTTTTTGCTGACAAGTCCGGAATGGTGCAGTTTCTGTAAATGGCTGGCGATAGTCACAAACACAACTCCAAGGTTTGAGGAAACAAGTTCTACTGACAAACCTGGATTTTTTTCGAGCAAGAAAAGTATTTGAAGCCGGCGATGGTTCGCTCCCCCTTTTATAATTCTTTCAAGATATTTATAATTTTTTTCTTTTTTCATATTTACATTATGACATTATTGATAATGTCATAATTATATCACCGCAATCCTAGCTTTTCAAGCCTTGCGGTTATGCCACCTCTTTTTCTGCCGAATTTTTGCATTAGGTCTTTTATGGGAATACCTGATACAAAAAAAATTTTCAATTCCTCGTCTTGCTCTCTACTCCATGGGCGATAGGCATTTGGGTGTTTCTCTCTTATTTGCTCAAAAGATTTCTTTTCAGGCAAATTTGGGAGCCGAACTCCCAAATTTGCCTCTTTCACTTTCCCTCCGCACACAACGACAAAATTTTCGTGCATTTTTTTGAGTTCAGTTGGCGCGATATTTCCAAAAACTTTTACCGCTTCTTCGGATTTAATTTTAAAATCAACATCTTTTTTCAAAATTTCCGGATGCACTTTTAGCGCATGCTTGTTTATACCGAGCAAATACAATCCGGAGAGTCTGCGCACACGGGAAAGCGCCACATAGCCCTGCCCGAATTCAAACACCTGCGACAAATCCATCACCGCCGCGTCCATGCTCATTCCTTGGCTCTTGTGTACAGTTATTGCCCATGCCAACCGAAGCGGAATTTGTGTAATCTGCGCGCGAATTTTGCCATTTTCTTCAACTGTCCAATCCATCGGAGCAACTACGATGTTGTGTCCGCTCTTGGTTTTTATAATTGGGTATCCGCTAAATTCTTCGTAGTCCACGACTATACCGAGCGTGCCGTTCACAAACCTTTCTTTCGGATTATTTTTGGTGCACATAACTATAGCCCCTTTCTTGAGTTCCAAATTTTCTGGGGATAGGCAGCCTTTCTTCAATACTTCTACTATTTTATCATTTCCGTTTGATGACATAGAGAAACATTTCGCTTCCTCCTCCAGTTTCGCCAGCTCAAAATTATTCACTTTATCCACGTCCACATTATGCGAAAAAAGTTTGGTGATGTTCTCCGGCATATCATCATGATCTATACGTCTGCCAATTATGTGCCGATGATGCGCTTCTTTTATATTATTCGCGCGTATTGCGGAAAGCACCGAAAGGAAATCAGCGTCGTCTTGGCGATGCTGTTCGGAAAGATAGCAAACTACCGGCCGCGCGCGCTCCCATGCTCCGCTTTGATAGGCAAATCTATTGTTCTTTGGCGGAAGTCCGACTTCCGCAATGAGTGAAGACTGTTTTTCTTCGGCAAAATCCCTTTTCACGACAGGCGGTAGCTGAAAAAAATCTCCAACCAAAATAATTTGTATTCCGCCAAAAGCTTGACCATTTTGTTTAATTTCCCGGCAAACCATGTCCACCATATCAAGCATGCCCATGGAGAGCATGGAAACTTCATCAATAATCAAAACTTTTGTGCGATGCACGCGCTTTGCGATGTACTCGCTGCTGGCTATTTTATCCAAATCATATTTATCTAATTTTGTTTTAATGCCGATGCCACTCCATGAATGAATCGTCATCCCGCCAATGTGCGTCGCGGCGATGCCTGTAGAAGCGGTAATAGCGGGCTCTACATCGGAAGCGCGCAAATAATTTACAAAATTATTTATAGTATGCGTCTTGCCCGTCCCCGGCTCGCCGGTCAGAAAAACATTTGCGCCGGTTTTTAAAATTTTTAACGCTTGGTCTTGAGTCATGTAGAAGATATTCTACTACATTTTCTTCGGAGCTTGGATGCCAAGAAGATGCAAGCCAGTTTTCATGACAAAGGAAAAGGCATAGGTGAGAGCAATTTTGTAGCCGGAAGATTTATCGCCTTTATCCACAATCAAATTATTGCCGTAAAAGCTGTTGAAGGCACGAGCGACTTCAATCAGATAGTTCGCTATATAGTGCGGCTTGTATTCTTTGGCAGAACGCAAGACAACCTCCGTAAATTTGTACAACAATTTCTCCACTTCAAAAACTTCCGGCGGGAAAGCGTGCGGGTCCGGCAGGATATTTTCTTTTGCCGCTTTCTCTATAACTGAATTCGCGCGGGCATAAGCATACTGCAGGTATGGACCGGAGTCCCCTTCGGAAGAAATGGAGCTTTCAAAATCATAAATAATGTCTCCACCGGTGGATTGTTTCAGGATTGAATATTTTATGGCGGACACACCAACAGCGGAGGCGACTTGCTCTCTTTCAGTATTCTCAAATTCACGGTCAGTCATCTTTTCCAAGACTGCGTCACGTACATCGTTCAAAAGTGATTCTCCGGTAATCACGTTCCCCTTTCTGGAAGACATTTTGCCGGCCGCGAAGCGCATCATGCCGTGCGAAATATGTTTCATTTTTGACGCATGTTCGGGGCTGATAAGGGAAACGGCCTTGGTAACTACCCGCATATAATCCATTTGCTCGTTCGCGGTAACGATAATGGAAAGATCCAAATTTGGCTCTGTCTTAAATTTCTCTTCAGCAAGTCCGAGCTCTTTGGTCTCATAAGTGGGTAAGCCTTCCCTCGTAATGAAAACTCTGGTGTGAAGCTTAGGGTCATATTTTTCGGCTTTGAATATAATAGCGCCATCAGATTCTTCAAAAATCTTTTTACTGCCCTTGGGGTCTATCAATTTATCAATATTGGCGCGGACAATATGCTCTCCCATCGGCGCCATTTGGCTCTCTAAAAAATAAAAATCAAATTCTGTGCCCAGCATCTCGTACAAATCTTGAAAAGCATTCATGGTCACCTTGAAACCCCAATCATATGTCTCGTTTATCTGTTCATCACTCTTGCTGTAAATTTTTTTATTTATTTCGTCTATTTCTTTTTTGGCTCCAGAAAATTCAGAGTCATCTTCATAAGCTTCTGAGCCTTTAGCATAAGCCTTGCCAATAAATAAAGCCTGTTTGCTGACAGATTCATTCCTGATGATATATTCTTTTGGATTTTTCAGTAAAATATAAATAGCTTTCGCCACATGCAGACCGACATCGCCCTGATAATTGGCGCGGGATACGATAGCGCCGGAATGTTCCAAAATCCGCGCGACTGATTCACCGATAGCGTTAGTCATCAAGTGTCCAATATGAAAAGGCTTGAAAGGATTCGGGTCGGTGTATTCAACCATTATTTTTTTGTCTTTCAGGGTATCATTCTTGCCGACATTGTCTCCCCCATTTACAATATTTTCAACAGAATGTGTAAAAAATTTGCGGGATAAATGAAAATTTATAAAGCCGGCGCCTGCCACTTCCACTTTTTCTATATATTTATCCAGGTTTAGCCTTAGCATCTGTTTGACTATTTTTTCGGCTAATTCTTTCGGTTTACTTTTTAGGCTTTTCGCGGTCGCCATTGCCACATTTGTGGAATAATCCCCCATGGATAAATCGGCAGGATGTTCCAAAACAATATCGCTAACCTCTATTTCAAGATTTTCAAGCGCATCTTTTATTAAATTTTTAATTTTGTCTTCCATATTATTTTTTCCCCGTGCTGCCAAATCTGCCTTCCCCGCGGGCAGAATCGCTTAACTTTTTTACTTCTTTTAATTTCGCGATGACGACAGACAAAACGACAAGTTGGGAAACTTTGTCGCCTTCTTCAAAAGTATAACTCTTATCGGACAAATTGACCAAATGCGTGTTATATTCACCCCGATATCCTGCGTCAAAAACCCCGCCCATATGAGCCAGCCCCGCATTCGAAATACTGCCTTTGTCCATTATGATCCCCGCGTAACCGATCGGAAACTCCAGAGCAAACCCGTGCCAAAAGCGATGATGCTCGCCTGGCTTTATGGTTACCGCCTCCATCGCATATAAATCCATGCCCACATCCCCGGGGTGATGATATTTCGGCAATTTTGCGTTATCTTTGAGTTTTTTAATTTTAATCTGCATTCTTTATAAAATAATTTATTCTGCGACCAAAATTGGGTACAAATTTCTCAGGATTTTGTTTAAAAAGATTTAGAATTTGATCTTTCGTAAACCAATCGATTTTTTCTACTTCAGAATCTTGTTTTTTAAATTTATAATCACCATCAATTGTAGCACTAAACCACTGACAAAAATA
>MFTJ01000036.1 GCA_001786805.1 Candidatus Nomurabacteria bacterium RIFCSPHIGHO2_01_FULL_39_10
ATCAAGGCATGCAAAAAATTCAGTATCGGCGTGTTCCAGCCCCAAATTGAGCGCGGTAGCTTTTCCCCCATTTTCTTTATGAAAAACTTTTATATTCGGATAATTTTCAAACTTACGCATCACATCAAGTGTGCCGTCGGTAGATCCATCATCAATCAAAAAAATTTTGATTTTATCTTTAGGATAATTCAAGTTAAGCAAAGAAAGTAAAGTGTTTTCAACTGTTTCTTCTTCATTAAAGGAAGGAACAGCGATTGTAACAGCCGGATATGCGGAAAGCTTCGTCTCGCCATTTCGAATAAGTATTTTTTTTCTGTTTTGAAGAAAGGTAAGGAGAAAAAATACCTGCACGTATACAGATAAAAATGTACATATAAAAAATATTGCGTCTTGAATTCCGGTCATACTACTAACTATATAATAACATCTATGACAAAAAAAACAGAAAATGGATTACATTTTCTTATCCGTATTTTCAGTTTCGCAAGTTCCTCCAGCGCATCCACCCATGCACTTTTTACATCTGCAGCCGAAAATATTTATAACAGCCGCAACCCCCACAAGCACATAAACGATAGCCTCAACGGTCGGCACAGTCTTTAGAAGTTGATTAATAACATTCCAAGCGCCCGCATCATTCCCCATAAGCATTCCGACACCAACCAAACCCCAGTTTACACCTCCAACGATTAGCAGTATTTTGCCAATCAGGGTTGGAGTACAGCCACCTCCACAACATTTTGAATTACACATAGTTTTTTATTAATAATTAATAATACTATAAGTATAGCACTTTCCGTTAAAAATGCTATATGCTATAATAAGGTTATTAACCATAATATAAAACACATGGAAGAACATAATCATAGTGCTGAACATCATAATATTGAACATACGCATCACCAAAAGAGCCAAAATAGTAGCCAGCAGATAGCCGGAGCAATAATCATAGCCGGAGTTATCATCGCCGGAGCGGTTTTATTGAAAGGAAATACCACGGGAACAACAGCGACAGGAAATGGAGTATTTGCAAATATAACGCTCGCCAAAGTGGATAAAAATGACAGAACTCTTGGCAATACAAAAGCGAAAGTCGCGCTGGTCTTATACGAAGATTTTCAATGTCCTTTTTGCGGAGCAATTTCGGGCTTGATGTCGGACACAGACGCGATTAAATACTTGAAAGACCGGGTACCAGACTGGACTCCCCTGATGACTGGAGTAGACGAATATATTAAAAACGGGAGTGTCCTTTATGTTTATAGAGACTGGGCATTTTTGGGACCAGAATCAGTAAAATCGGCCGAAGCGGCTAGATGCGCCGGAGACCAGGGGAAATTTTGGGAATACCACGATTACCTTTACACCCATCAAAATGGGGAAAACGAAGGAGTCTTTGCTGACCCGAAATTGAAATCTTTCGCGAAAGAATTGGGATTAAACAGCGCAGACTTTGATAAATGTCTGGATGAAAGCAAGTACGCGCAGGCGGTCGCCGAATCAAAGGCGGAAGGAGATGTTGCCGGAGTCACCGGAACTCCTAAAGGATTTATATTAAAAAACGGCAAAATTACAGCGACCATCGACGGCGCCGAATCTTGGACGACAATAAAACCGAAAATAGACAGCGCGCTGAAGTAAAACTACAAAAACGACTAGGTCTTGCCTAGTCGTTTGCCTAGTCGTTTAATCGAAGTAGTTTTTTAGTCTTGAAATCTTTTCGTGCTGGCGGAGCTTTTCGTGAACTTTGGCTTCAATTTGGCGGATGCGTTCGCGGGTCACGCCGAATTCTTCCCCCACTCTCTCCAATGTGTGCTGGATACCGTCCAAAAGTCCATAACGCATTTCTAGAATTTTTCTCTCTTTGGGATTGAGTTCATTCAAGACTTCGCGAATCTGGTCGGAGAGAATTCGGCGTGAAGATTCTTGGTCTGGGCGCAAAATTTTATCATCAGGAATAAAGTTTTCCAGCGTTGATTTGTCATCATCGTCCCCGACTGGCTGTTCGAGCGATACCGTCTCCTGCGAAATGTTTTCAATCACGTGTATTTTCTCCACCGGAATACCCATTTCCGTGGCAATTTCTTCAGCAAGCGGCTCCCTTCCCAAATCCTGAGAAAGCCTGCGGTGCGTCTGCTTGTACTTAGAAATTGTTTCCACCATATGGACAGGTATGCGAATAGTGCGGGACTGGTCGGCAAGGGCTCTTGTAATGGACTGGCGAATCCACCATGTGGCATAAGTGGAAAATTTGTATCCCTTGGTCCAATCAAATTTTTCAACTGCCTTGAATAAACCAAGATTACCTTCTTGAATAAGGTCAAGAAGGGTCAGGTTGGCAGACCGGCCCACATATTTTTTAGCAATAGAAACTACCAAACGCAAGTTTGCGCGAGCAAGCAGATTCTTAGCTTCTTCATCACCCTGTTCTATGCGCTTCGCCAAATCTTTCTCATCGCTTGCATGAATGAGCGGATACTGCCCGATTTCTTTCAGATACATCTGGATAGAATCATGCATGCTTCCCTTGTTCAGGTCTTTGTCAGTAAGCTCTGTATTTAGATTAAGCAGATTCCCGCCTTCAAGCACATCAATTCCAGCGATAGCAAATTTCTCATACAGCTCGTCTAAAAACAAAATATTGTTTTCTATGTCCGGAAAAGTTTTTAATATTTCATCGTAGGTGATGAATCCTCTTTTTCGTCCTTTTTCTATAAGCTCGCTACTAATACGAGCCAAATTGTCGGCTTTCTTTTCTCCAACAGTTAATTTTTTAACAGCTTTTTTTTCAACCTTTTTTTTGACTATTTTGTTCGCTTTCTTTATCTTTTTTACTTTTTTATTTATTTTCTTTTTTCTGTTTTTCATATATTTTATTTTTTAAAGCGACTATTTTTAATTTCTTCTTTTCTTTTATTTATCTTATCTATATTTTTTAAAATTTCCATTTCTTCTTGCCCTGCCCCGTAGGAAGCTTGCTTTCCTTCGGGGTTGTCTTTTAAATTTTTCAGTTCCACCATTTTTTTTACCAGCTCTTCATTTAAATATTCTTCTTCTATATTTAAGAGCATTTCATCCACATCTTTTTGTAAATTTTCGCTATTTGCGTAAAAAGCCTCTGCCTCGTAAATCAAATCTTCTTTTATATTTTTCAGAACTTCTTTTGCCTTTGAAAGCCTGCGAAAAATTAATTCCGGCTCTATCACTCTATTCTGCGCACTTTCCTGCCAAAAAGCAATTCCCAAGAGCCTGCGTTCAATCGGGTCTTTTCTTAATTTTTTTTCCACATTAACTTTGGCAATTTCTGTTTCTTCTTTTTCATACTTCAATTCGGATTCAACTTTCTTCAAATCTTCCACAAGAGCGCTCTCAGCAATGCCTGATTTATCGCTGATGAGTTTTATAAAATGAGATTTTTCTATGGCGCTTTGCAAATCATTTACAAAAGGCAGAAGACGTTCGCGAATAAGTTTACCTGATTTCCTACCATCTCCATCGGCTTCTTTCAAAATTCTCTCCAGCATAAACGGAATGAAATGTTTTGAATTTCTTATCACTTCCCGCCATGCGTCATTACCCTCCTTAGAAATAGTGTCCGCCGGGTCCACTCCTTCCTTCATGCCGGCAACTTTTATATCCATGCCGAGCGCAAGAGCAATCTTGGCGAAACGGCTTCCGGCCTTTAACCCTGCTTGGTCTGGATCAAAAGCTAGAACAATATTTTTTGATAATCGGCACACTAGCCCAAGATTGTTTATAATATTTTCTTTTGATATCGTCTGGTCTGTCATGGCAGTACCGGAAGACGCCACGGTATTTCTAAAACCTGCCTGATGCGACAAAACTAAATCCATCTGCCCTTCGACTAAAATAGAAAAATTATTTTTGCGGATTGATTCTTTGGCTTTATCTATACCAAAAAGCACAGAAGATTTATTAAATATCGGAGTTTCTGGAGAGTTTAAATACTTCGCGGACTTTCCATCATCAACTAGAAGCCTGCCCGAAAAAGCTATAATTCTGCCGGATGAATCCCCCATAGGAAAAATCACCCGTCCGCGAAATCTGTCGTACATTGCTTTTGTCTTGTCCTCCGGTTTCTTGGCTAATCCGGCAAGTTCTATTTCTTTGTCGGAAAAATTTTTAGACTTTAAATAATCATATAAAGTGCGCCAATCCAGAATCGCGTAGCCTATTCTAAAATCTTTTATAGTTTTTTCTTCAAGTCCGCGAGATTTTAAATATTCTTGCGCTGGTTTATTCGCCGCTAAATTTTTCTCGAAAAATTCAGCGGTTTCCTCCATTACTTCATAAAGCTTTTCTTTTTCACTTTTTTCTTCTTTATTTTCTTTGCTGTAAATCTCAAGAACAACTCCTGCTTTATCTGCAAGAAGTTTTAAGGCGCCTTTGAAGTCCAGCCCCTCAAATTCTTCCACGAAAGTAAAAATGTCCCCCGACGCTCCGCAGCCGAAACAATAGTAGCTCCCCCGCTCCGGCGAGACAAAAAAGCTGGGGGTTTTTTCGTTATGAAAAGGACACTTGCCTTTCCAACTTTTCCCCGCCTTTTCCAGTTTGATATAAGACTCCACAAGCGAGAGAATATCTATTCGTGATTTAATTTGATCAACAGATGAGGACATGGGAGAAAGTTTCTAATAATAAGCTTATAAATTAAGGATAATTTGGATTTGTAAACACTGTGTGGATAAAACCCCTTGCATAAAAATATAAATATAGTATACTCTATTTATAAACAAGAAAGAGACCCTTGATATGTTAAGGCATATCCGGGGGCTTTTTCATTTTTGGCGTAAACTTTCAATAAATTCATCAAGAATAATAATTGGCACATTCGTTCTTTTCAACAACAGTGATAGATACTTACGATTTGGCGAAACAATCTTGACTGGGACATTTTTTTCTTTCAAGAATTCAACAATACAATGATAGTCACCATCTCCAGCAACAAGCACAGCACTTTCTAATTTATTTTCATAAAAATCTTTTGCAATAGCCAAGATAAGTTCTCCGTCTACATTACCCTTTGTTTTGCCTTCTTTGCTCGTAATAGTGGGTTTAAAAGAAATAGCATAACCAATGCTTTGTAAAAAATTATACAAGTCAGAATTATCCGGAATAAGTCCCATGAAAAGTATCACGCGAGATACACCAAATTTATCACGAAGCCATGAACGAAATGATTTATAATCAAGATTCCAACCACTTTGCTCTATTCCAAACTTTAAATTTGAAGCATCAATGTATGCGATAGTGTTTGTAGGCATAATTCGTGATTTAATTTGATCAACAGATGAGGACATATTGTTTATTATAACCCCAACCTAAAAACTATTTGGTGAACTTGAGGGTTGAAAAGATTTGCTCAAGATTAACCTTAATTTGAGGATCGATTGTGTCTGGATCTACTAATATGCTATTTACAATTACATAACAAATATTATTTTTAATAATGAAAAATCTTTCTTCTTCCAGATTCCGATAATCTGCAGATATGTCCTTTACGCTTAGGCGACTATATTCATTTCCGTATTTATTAACCTTTTCCTCTACCACTTTCCATTGGTCGCCTCTTCTTTCTGCTAACAATTTATAGGGATTATCATTGCATAAACCAACATCGGGCGATGTTACTATGTCAAAGGTCACAGTTAAATCTTCTTTAAGAGTGACTCTGGTGTCAGAGATTCCATAATTTGTCCCAGTAGTAATATGAGCATACTGAGGATAACTAAACTCAAAAAATCCAGCTTCATCCCGATATGTCTTCCAATCTTTAGGAATTGTGGCGCCATTATTTATAGCTTGATTGGTAAATTTGAAAGTTGAAAGAATATTTTCAAATGTACTTGCAAGTTTTGACCCAAAAGGCTCATAAATTATTTGGTATTTTTTGCCATTCGCGATAAATAAAATATATTCTCCGGATAATTGACCCTTGGTATAATAACCGCTTTCTTCCTCCCCTGTATACATAACTCTTCCTCTTATAGCCTTTGTCCCGTTCACAAGAATATCTTTTCTATCTACTAAATTTATTTTATCCACCCAAGATTTAAGAGTTTCTTTTTTTGAATCTGTTATGTAAGTAATAATCCTAACTTGAATCTGTTCTGCACCGAGCGACGCATCTGTTCCTCCAACAGAAGAGTCGTAATTAGTTATAGTTATAAACTTTGGATCGTAAGAATCGAGATACCAAGCTGGAGGATATTTTATAGAATAATTTTCGGAGATATTTTGATATGTTTTCGAATCAGAAATATCAGCTTGTGTAGAGAGTGATTCATTAGTATTTTCTTTACTCAATTTTTTCGACCAGGCAGAATATCCCGCGACTCCGGCTAGCGCGAGAATAACAACCCCAAAGATAACACTCGCGATTACTTTTTGATTATTTTTCATATTTTTATTCAGTTTTTAATAACCCAAAAACTATTTTTCTAGAGTAGAGGCAAGTTTGTTTTTGAATCCAGTACCGGCGGGAATGAGTCGTCCGATGATGACATTTTCTTTGAGACCTCGGAGAGAATCCACGCCACCTTTGATTGCATTTTCAATAAGCACACGGTTGGTGTTTTGGAAGGAAGCGGCAGACAGCCAACTCTTGGTGCGTAGAGATACTTCGGTAATACCGAGTACTACCGTTTCTGCCTTGGCTGTCTTTCCTTCAGCGTCTTTTCCATTTAACTCTTCAACTCTCGCATTTTCTTCCATAAATGCTGTATTTTCGACGATGTCGCCAGTAGAGAAATTAGTCTCGCCTGCGTCTTTTATTTTTCGGCGAGAGAACATTTGACGGATAATTATTTCCGTGTGCTTTCTGGAAATTGAGGCGCTCTGCAATTCGTAGACTTTGTTTATTTCTCGGATAATGTATTCCTCAACGAGTTCTTTGCCGCCAAATTTAAACATTTCAGTAATATCAGCCGAACCGT
>MFTJ01000037.1:0-3720 GCA_001786805.1 Candidatus Nomurabacteria bacterium RIFCSPHIGHO2_01_FULL_39_10
AGCCGCAATCACATATTGGGCAACTCCCCAAATGAAAAACACGACTCCCAAAGTAATGAGAACCGGAATAATTAGATTGAGATATTGTCCAATTTCACAGATAATCTTTGCGAACGACACAGTAGCACCAGTACCAAGTCCGACGCTAGAAGTAGCACAAGTTGTAACTACACCCGTTGTAATTGTACCTTGCGCCAACGCCGCAACAGGCGCCAAACCCAAAACAAAACCCGACAAAACAATTAATTTCTTTTTCATCCCGTACGAAATAAAAGCTTATTTTTTCGCCTTTACTTGCTATTAATAATAACTAATAATTTTTCTTCCCGTAAAAAACATACAAACGAATTTCGTACGGGATTCTAACGACCTAATAAACTAATAATGCCTCAATTATATCACAAACACAATTAAAAAGGAAAGCAACACCTAACTTTTAGGCTGAACTTGAGGTATAATAACACTATCAATACCCACAGTAGCGCCAAATATACCGACTAATCCCCAAATTGAAAACATCACCGCCAGGGCTATTACCCCCCAAAGCATAAACTGCCTGCCTTTTTCCTTCTTTGCCTCATCACTGCTGTTGATAACATACTTCGTCACGCCCCAAACAAACATCGCCACCGCCAAAGCAAAAATAAGCGGAACGACTGATTTAAAGATAATGCAGGTAGCATACTCTAAAAGATCTTGAAGTTTTGGATTGTCCTCTAAAAATAGACTGCCAGGTGGACAAATACTAGTAGTACCGTCGCTTTCTGTCGGAGTTGTCAGAGCAGGGGGGCTGCCGCCGCCAAGACCAAAACTATTTTGAAGAAGACCAACGACACCCCACAAACCAACGACGATCGCCAAACCAATAATGCCGTAAATGATATGGTCTTTGCCTTTCTTTTTGGCTTCTTCTGAATCCCTAATGACATACTGCACCACCCCCAAAATAAAATAAATGACAGCCAAGGCGATAAGGGCGGGAATGATTAAATTGAGAATTTTGTGTATCTGGCATATTATATTCCCTATGCCTTCTATGTCAGCGCATGCATCAGCTGGTGTTGAAGCACCAACTATATTTTTACAACTGTTTGCAGCTTCAGTATCGGTAAATCCCTGCGCCATGTACCGGCTGACACAATCAGCGTATGTCTCTGTAGCACTCACCTGCGCTATCGGACTGAATACCCCAACTAGCACAATCAGTATTAAAACAAGTAGTGTGTATTTTTTCATTTTTTTTATTTCAAGTTTATAATGACAACACAGTGTCTGATATAAGCCTTGCGATAGCCCACGAACCTAATAGTATCGCCGCGCCGATTAAGGTGTAGAGCAAAGCGTCTTTGGCTTTTTTAAGTTTTTCCGAGTTGCCTCTGGCTGACACAAAAAGAAAACCGCAGTAGATGATGGCGAGCGCCACAATCGGCATGCCGATTTTAATCACACCTACTAAAAGTTTTTCTATAAACTCCGGTACTGTCCTTGATCCATCAGGTCCGAGCGGGTTTTCAATCTTACCTTGAGCCAAAGAAACAGCGGGAACTAGAAAAGAAAAAAACAACAGGACCAGTTTGTATAAATTTTTCTTAATAAGTTTCATAAGTATATTATATATCATACTAAAATCCTATCCAAGCTCCATCTTTTATCTCCCGAACAAAAGACCCATTTTGTTGTTTGCGTCCGATATCGCGCTAGAGATATTCATGTTATTGGAAAGCACCCCGTCAATCATATTGCGGAAAATGTTGTCCGTATCTTTAGGAGAGGGGTCAAGCCAGCTTTTTGCATAAAGCGCGGAATCGTAAAAAATAGGAGAATATGCGTTTGATGGCTTGTTTTTTAGCAAATCTCTGCGCGCCGGCGCCACGCCTTCCCTGTCCGCAAATTTAGAAGCGAAGTCTCTTTCCGAGAGCAATCGGGCCACCGTAAACGCTGTGGTAAAGTTCTTGGAAGAAGACAAAATAGCCACCCCCATGACGCGAGATGTAGTTAATTTGAAATTAGTATTCTTGGCTTGAGGAATCGGCGCAACTCCGAAATTTTGATTGGGATTTCTGTTTATCAAAGACTGAAGCTCGCTAGCGAACCCAAAATAAAACGCCAAATCTTCCCTTGAAAAAGCGCTATCAGAGTTTGGAAATGACTTATTCCAAGAATACACATCTTGACCTGGGTCGGCAAAATCGGTATAGAATTTTAACATCGAAGCAGGATTGCCGTCTGATGTATTTAAAGCGGAGCGAAAAACTCCTCTTATCTCGCTCGTGATCGGGCTTCCCCCCTGCATGAAAAGAGCGGATAAAATATCTTTAGCGTGAATAACATTTGAATAATGCCCCAAGGCGACCGCGCTCTTTGTTATTTTATTTGATTCATCCTTCTTGTTTAGTTTTGGCAAAAGACCGAGCAAATCATCCCAAGAAGCCGGAGGATAGATTATTCCATTGCTGTCAAGAATACTGCGGTTGTAGTACATCATAAGGGGATCGATAGAAATAGGAAAAGCAAGAATTCCATTTGAAGTTAAAAAAACTTCTCCCGCGCCGGCAAAATTATTCTTAAACGAAACCAGAGAAAAACTATCGTATGGAATAGTGAAAATTTTATTAGCATAGTGAAATGCCAGATTGTCAGGCAAGAAAATCATGTCGGGACCTGCGCCGGAGGCCAGCGCTTCCAGTAAATCTTGGTCAAAAGTATCCGCGGATTTTTGCTCATATTTGACGACAAAAGTCGGATTAGCAGTA
The DNA here is from genome assembly GCA_001786805.1 of Candidatus Nomurabacteria bacterium RIFCSPHIGHO2_01_FULL_39_10. Classification (GTDB taxonomy): domain Bacteria; phylum Patescibacteriota; class Minisyncoccia; order Phycocordibacterales; family UBA9973; genus UBA9973. The sequence continues at coordinate 2,754 of MFTJ01000037.1, forward strand.
TTAAACTCTTGTATAAGCGGCGATAAAACAGAAGTCTTAGCCGTCCCCCACAAAACGACGGTGCCGAGACTGCCCGGCTCATTACGACCTCCGAGCGGTATTGCGCCGGAAAAAACCAAAACGCCAAAAATGGCCAAGGCGATAAATATGATGATAAATATAATTTGAAAGTTGCTTTTCACGTATGTTTTTACTTTATAAACTTTATAACTTTCTACTTTATAACTTATTTAATATCATACCATAATGATGCGCGCCGGCGTCAATTTCCCGATCAAAGACAAAACCTTCCGCCTCAAACATTTCCCGCGCCCTCTCCCTTGGAATAATAATTTTTGCGCCCATAACCGATGATTCAGACCAATCAACCAAAAGCGCGCTTCCGCCTTTCTTTAATATCCTTTTAACCTCCAAAATAAAATTCTTCTTATCTTCCACCTGAAAAAGAACATTGGAAGCAATAACTGTATCCACTACTCCGTCCCCTATTTTCGTTCCGCCAAGTTTTTCTATATTTCCCCAGATAATTTCCACATTACGCAAATGAGCTTCTTTTACTTTGTTTTTTATAGTCTCCAAAAAATCTTTGACTACTTCAATGGCGTAGACTTTCCCTTGCGGCACAAGTTTTCCAGCAGCTATAGAATAGAAGCCTGTCCCCGCCCCCAAATCCGCGACTATTGCATCTTCCCGCAGTCCCAAAGCTTTTAAATTTTTTACCGGGTCGGTGAACATGGGTTAAGTATAACATATCCCCTCACCCCTGCCCCTCTCCAGATTACTGGAGAGGGGAAAATTAAATGCACGCCAGTGACGCAATCCCGTCTTCGCCACGCAGACGCATAATGGTCACTCCTTGGGTCTGACGGCCGAGAGACGAAATATCTTTTAGGGCTGTGCGGATTACCTGCCCTTTCTTGGACATAGCTATTAGTTCTTGTTCTTGGCCACCCAGGACTTTTGCCAC
>MFTJ01000037.1:3750-10426 GCA_001786805.1 Candidatus Nomurabacteria bacterium RIFCSPHIGHO2_01_FULL_39_10
GAAACCGTTCGCGCTCATGGTCAGGAACGCGCCCTCGCTTTTTCCGCCTCGCACCACATCAACACCGATAACTGTATCATTTTTGCCAAGCTTTATCCCCCGCACTCCGCCTGCCGTCCTACCCATTTCACGAATGTCGGATTCTTTGAATCTGATAGATTGGCCTTCGGCTGTGGCAATCATTACTTCGTCATTTTTTGCCGTCACTAACGCGGAAATAAGCTGGTCGTCTTTGTCTAGACGAATGGCGATAATGCCACTTCTGCGCACATCTTTGAAGCTCTCGGAATACATTTTCTTGGCTGTACCGCCTTTGGTCACCAGTATGAGTGAAGCGGGAGATTTATCTATATCTTTAGGTATCGCTAAAATGGAGTTTACTTTTTCCTCAGTTCCGAGCGAAAGAAAATTCATAATTGACTTACCTTTCGTTGCCCTACGCCCTTCCGGAATTTCATACATTTTCATCTGATAAACTTTTCCAAGGTTGGTGAAGAATAAGAGGTTGCTGTGGGTAGAGCCGGAAACCAGCATGGTGACAAAATCCTCCTCCTTGGTTTCTAGATCAATCACCCCAACTCCGCCACGCTTCTGCGCGTGATATTCCGAAGGGTCGGTGCATTTTACATATCCGCCGGCAGTCAAGACCAGCATTGTTTCTTTCTCCGGCACTAAATCCTCATCGGAAATTTCTTTCACTCCCCCTTTCACTATCTTGGTCCGCCTTTCATCCGTATACTTGGTTTTAATTTCCTGCAATTCTCCGGCGATTGTCTTCAAAATCTTTTTCGGGCTTGCGAGTAGATCTTTCATCTCGGCTATGAATTTTTGTTTTTCTTTAAGCTCGTCTTCTACCGCCTGCCTCTCCAAGCCAGCTAGCTTGGAAAGTTTCATTTCCAGAATCGCCACCGCCTGCAGTTCCGAAAATTTAAATTCCTTCATTAAATTCAATTTGGCAATCTGAGAATTTTTAGAAGCGCGAATGACGCTAATCACCCGGTCTATTTTGTCCAGCGCTTTTTTGAGACCGAGCAGAATATGCTCGCGTTCTTCGGCTCTTTTTAAATCAAACGCGCTTCTCCTTTTCACTACTTCTTTTCGGTGCAGAATAAATTGCTCCAAAATGGATTTGAGAGACAAAGTCTCCGGTACGCCGTCCACCAAGGCCACGATATTAAAATTGAAATTGGATTCAAGCTGGGTATTTTTATAAACATAATTCAAAACTTTTTCCGGATGAGCGCTAGATTTCAAATCAATTACGATTCTGATATCTTTGGTGGACTCGTCCCGCAAACCCTTGATGCCTTCCAGTTTCTTCTCCTGCACAAGCTCGGCGATGGACATAATCAAGTTAGCCTTGTTTACTCGGAAAGGAATAGACGTGATGATGATGGAAAAATTCCCGTCTTTTTGCTCCACGATTTCAGCTTCACCCCGACAGACAACTCCGCCCCGTCCTCCGGAGTAAGCATGGAGCATATCTTTGTATCCGTAAGCAATGCCTCCGGTTGGAAAATCCGGTCCCTTTATGAATTGCATCAAGTCTTCGGTGGTGGCGTCTTCGTTTTCAATCAAGTGGATTGTGGCATCCAGTACTTCACTCAAGTTGTGCGGGGGAATGTTTGTCGCCATGCCGACAGCGATGCCGAGGGTGCCGTTTAAAAGTAATGCCGGAACATTAGAAGGAAAAACAATAGGCTCTTTTCGGGTTTGGTCATAGTTCGGACGAAAATCTACTGTTTCTTTTTCCAAATCGCGTAGAAGTTCGCCGGAAATTTTAGACATTTTTGCTTCGGTGTAACGCATTGCCGCCGCATTGTCTCCGTCAATAGAGCCGAAGTTCCCCTGCCCTAAAATAAACGGATAACGATAAGAAAATTCTTGCGCCATACCAACCATAGAATCATAGACAGCCACATCGCCGTGCGGATGATATTTTCCAAGTACATCTCCGACTACCGCTGCCGACTTCCTGAAACGCGCGCTCGCAGTCAGTCCCATCTCATGCATAGCATATAAAATTCTTCTATGCACCGGCTTGAGTCCATCTCTGACATCAGGAAGAGCGCGAGATGTTATGACGGACATCGCGTAAGCAAGATAAGACTCCTTCATTTCAGACACCACATCAACCGGAAGAATTTTTTCTCTAGTCTTCGGCTTGTTATCCTTATCGTTTTTGTCGTCCTTTTTTTCTGAAGATTTTTTTGCCATAGAATTACGGTGTATCCCCTAAACTTTTGTACCCGCCGACTAAACCATCTTTTAATGCGGTGAGCGGTTCCAAATCGTTATTTATTTTTGCCTGCGTGTCGGGATTGCTCAAGTTTGTTCCCAAAGAATAAATCCACAACAATAATAAAATTATTGCAAAACAAACTGTTAAAACATGCAAAATATGTCTTCTGACTTCCTCGGGCTGTTTTCTTAAATGATGGATTATTTTTCTCATAGTTAAATTTTTAAATCTTTTAATATTTAAATTGTCTTCAAGACGATTACTTCCCCTTCTTTGCCTTCTAAATCTTTTAATTTAAGCGTTAATTTATCAACCACCTCGGCCTTCTCTTCCCCAGTCTCTTTCAGAAAAGTTTTCAGAGATACATTATCATAATCCATTGGTATTATCATTTTTGGTTCAAGCGCTGATGCAAGTTTTGCCGCTCCTTTGGCATCAAGCAACCCTCCGCCCCCGATGGGGATAAAAAGAATGTCCGGATTATTTATTGCTTCACGCGCTTCTTTTGAAATTTCCGCATCCGTGATAGGTTTCAGTGCTCCAAGAAAAACGATACTGATATTGTCAATAGAAAGAGAATAAATTGTATTGATGTATTTTTTGTTTACCCCGTCCTTGGCGGGGCTTGCCAAAAGCGCATCAGACATTACACCTTTGATGAAAATCTCTTTTACTTCGTAATCCCCGGGACCATTTATGACAAACGGAACGCGTTCGCCATGAGAGAGCTGCTCTACCCCATTGTAATCGGGATGATTAGTGGTAACGAGAGCAATATCCGCCCCAAAATGCGCATTTATGCCCGTTTTTGAATTTTTACTGACAGGGTTAAAAGAAAGGACTGTCTCCCCTTGCTGAATCTTGAAAAATTGTTTGCCGAAATATGTGATTATCATTAGTTGCATTCTAGCATATTTTTTGGTAGAGTACCAGTAGGTTTTTTTGATTAAAAGCATGGATTTAGGGTAACCTTCTGGCAATCTGCCGGAAAACCTAAGCCTTAATATCCGCTTCACAATTTTTATTGAGCGGATTTTTAATTTTATGATTAAAGAAAAGAAAGTAGCCGAACAGGTTGAACCAGTTGTCGAAAATTTAGTTCTGAGTTCTATTGTGAATCGCAGTGTAAATAAGCCGGAAATTGATTCTTTGGTGGAAGGCGCGGTGATTAGTATTGAAAAATCGTCAGTTTATGTGGACCTCGCGCCATATGGAGCGGGCATCATTTACGGACGCGAATTTATCAACGCCAAGGACATTATTAAAAAAATAAGTCCGGGAGATGTCATTAAGGCGAAAGTTGTTGATACTGAAAATGAGGACGGCTATATAGAGCTTTCCCTCAAAGAAGCAAAACAAGCGCTGACTTGGAAAGAAGCGGAAGTTGCTATCAAGGAAAAAAAAGTGATGAGTCTGGAAATCAAGGACGCGAATAAAGGCGGGCTGATTTTGGAATGGCAGGGCATACAAGGGTTTCTGCCGGCATCCCAGCTCAAAGCTGAACACTATCCCCGTGTGCTGGATTCCGATAAAGATAAAATTCTGAAAGAACTCAAAAAACTCGTCGGACAGCAGATTTCCGTGATGATTATCTCCACTCTGCAAAAAGAAGGCAAGCTCATCTTTTCCGAGAAAGACAATAACCCTGAAGAAAAGAAAGAAATTTTGAGCAAATATGCTGTGGGCGACGAACTGGAATGCGCCATAGCGGGACTGGTTGATTTCGGAGTATTCGTGAAACTAGAGGACGGATTGGAGGGCCTCGTGCATATTTCTGAATTGGATTGGGGCTTGGTAGAAAATCCGCGCACGATGTTTAAAATCGGCGAAAAAATCCGAGCAAAAGTGATTGAAATAAAAGACGGCAAGATATCCCTGTCCATCAAGGCGCTCAAAGAAAATCCTTGGAAAGAATTTGAAGGCAAGCTGAAGAAGGGCGACATCATTAAGGGCGTAGTCATCAAGTACAACAAACACGGCGCGCTCGTCTCCATCAAGGAAGGCGTAGCGGGATTGGTGCATAACTCAACCTTTCCTTCAGAAACTAAACTCCGTGAAAAATTGGAACTTGGTAAAACTTATAACTTCCAAATTACATTATTTGAGCCAAAGGAGCAGAAGATGACTTTGATTCACTTGGAAAAAAACTCCGGACAAGGTTAAACCTTGTCCGGAGTAAATTTGAGCACAAAAAAACGGAAGCAAGGCTTCCGTTTTTTTATTTATTAAGCATTAGCAATGGCGAGTGGAGCTGGAGTTAGTTCCACTGATCCGATGGCGTTCATAATAGATATAACCTGTTCGGCATATCTCGGTACAATAGAGGGCGGATTGTAGGAATGCAAAATTCCGATAGTAGTTTTATTGCTGTAATATTTTTCAGTTTTCGGATGATTGCCTCCCAAGTGTAAAGCTATTCTTTCAATAGCTTCCTCATTGGAGCTAAAACCAATTTTACAGGAACCCCAGCCGAAAGCATTGTACCCGACTGTTTTACAGGCAAATTTTCCTCCGGTGGATTCTCGAACAGTAATTGCGGCCAAAAGGCGCCAATCAAGCCCGTTCTTTTCAGCCTCTAGAACCATTTTCATTCCCATACCATAAAGTGGCATATTGTATTTCTTAAAATAAGAATCAATGGCATCTGCTTTGACCTTCTGTTTTTGCGCTAGAACATCGTTGCGAACCAAATCACCTGCATTACTCTGTTGTTCTATGGCTGATGGAGTTCCTCTAATGTTTTCTGCAATACCGATAACAGAATGCGAGATAGATCCTATATTGTTTCCTAAGGACGCCCCCGACATTGTTAAAGCTGGCAAGAGAATAAACGACTCAACAAATTTTATCAAATTTTTGTTTTTCATATAATTATGCTACTTAAAACTAAAAAACCCTTATTTAACAGGCTTGCGCCTATATAATAAGGATACTATTATATATTAGCATATTCTGATTAATAAGTCAATAGTTAGACAACATTTTTACTATATGTCAAGCTAAAAATACCTTATAAAATAAGAATATTTTGACCTATCCCCATTGACAAATAATACTAAAAATTGAATAGTTAAACTAGTTTAAATACTTTATCAGCAACTTTGTAGGCTTCGCCCGCCCCCATTGTGACAAATACATCTTTTGGACCCAGATTCAAGGCCAAAACATCCTTCTCGGCCGATTCAAAGTCAGGAAAAGATTTGGCATACTCTCCTTGCGCATGAATAGTCTGATTGATAGCCTTGGCTAATTTTTCGCTGGAAATGCTTTCATCTTTCTCTTCACGGGCAAAGTAAATAGGCAGAAGAAAAATTTTGTCCGCTTCACCGAAACTTTTAGCAAAGTCGGAAAACAAGGCTTTTGTCCGGCTGTAGAGATGTGGCTGGAAAAGTACGGTGATATTTTTACTATTTTTCGGATACAATTCGCGCAGGGCCTGCAGACTGGCTTTGATTTCGGTGGGATGATGAGCATAGTCGTCATATATAATCGCGCCTTCTTTTATCTCTCCCTTTTTCTCCAGCCTTCGCCAAGTACCAGAAAAACTGGCGAGAGATTTCTTTGCATCTTCTTCTTTTATCCCGAGCATATCTGATACTGCGAGCGCCGCGGCGGCGTTCATACGGTTGTGCGCTCCGGGCACGGAAAGCTTAGGAACTTTTTCCAGATATTTTGCGTAATCCGAAATCACTTTCTCGCTCTGCGCGGAAAGTTCCTGAAAAGCGCTTTTTATATCCGCCAAATCTTTGTAATAATCTAGATGGTCAGACTCAATGTTTGTAATAACCAGAATTTTCGGTTTAATATTTAAAAATGACCTTTCATATTCGCAGGCTTCAATCACAAAAAAATCGCTCTTGCCTATAACTAAGTTTGATTTATTTTCCATAAGCAAAGAACCCACAATGACCGAAGGATCTTTTTTTGCGTCAATCAAAATTTTGGCAATCATCGCGGTGGTCGTTGTCTTGCCGTGCGTGCCGGAGATAGCGATGGTGAATTTATCCCTAGTTGCTAATCCGAGCATTTCCGGATAACTTTTTATGGCAATACCAAAGTTTTGCAATTTTTTGAAAAATTCCGGGTCGTATTTCGGAACAGCAATAGAATAAACAATCAGTTCGGTGTCTTTCGGAATCAGTTCAATTCCTTGCCCCAATTTTATTTTTGCGCCGAGTTTTTTGAGCTCATCTGTAATGTTACTCTCTCCTATGTCCGAACCAAAAACTTCTTTGCTGGAAGCAAGCATCAGGCGGGCGATAGCCGAAATGCCTATTCCGCCGATGCCGACAAAAAATACTTTCTTTATTTTGGTTAAATCTATTCCCATGCTTAAACCAATATACCATAAATGTTTAATATGCTAGTATAAAAGCATGAAAATTGGAATTTTTGATTCGGGTTTGGGAGGACTGATTATCGCCCGAGCGATAA
>MFTJ01000038.1:0-27804 GCA_001786805.1 Candidatus Nomurabacteria bacterium RIFCSPHIGHO2_01_FULL_39_10
GGTTGCCTGCAGTGGTGGATGTATTCGTGGTTAGCCGGTTCCAAATGTCGGAGAGCGTATAACTGGAGGCGGCGGGAGAGGATGAGGGAGTGAGGGACCCGGCATAAAGTATATTTACACTCAACCCAAAAAACAAAAAACTGGCGCCTAATAAAATTAGTGCCGTATTTTTCATAGAAAAAACAAAAACTTTGCGAGAGTCAACTCTCTCGATTTGTGCCGAAATTTTGTTCATATTGTTTGTTTCCTTGGTTTCTTTGTGTATGTTTATGTGTTTATATTATAGCACAAGTTTTTATTTTAACGGGCGTAAAATTTATGCTAAAATACTTTCATGTCAACAAAGATAATATACTTCGTCCGACACGGAGAAACGGAAAATAATGCGAAAGGCATAAGACAGGGACCAGAAGGACATCTCTCCGCGAAAGGTCGCGAGCAAGCGCTCGAGACCGCCAAGAGATTTCCGAAACGCAAAGGGCGCCCGCAAGTTATCATCGCAAGCCCCTACCAGCGCACAGAAGAGACGGCGAAAATAATCGCGAAAGAACTCGGGATGAAAGTAAAATATTCCGACCTCTTGGTGGAGAGAAGAAACCCGACGGAAATCATCGGCCACTCCGGCGGAGAACGCGAGGTTCGCGCAATCATAGACCGTATTGATAAAAGCTACCATGCGGACGACCTGCGGATTTCGGATGAGGAAAATTTTACTGATTTGAAAGCCCGGGCAAAAAAACTTCTTCGCTTCATCAGATGGCGAAGCGAGAAAAGAATCATCATGGTCACGCACGGAATTTTCCTGAAAATGGTCGCGTCTTATATGCTTTATGGAGAAAAACTAACCGCCTCGCAATATAATAATCTCTCTTATTTTAATCCGGTAACCAACGCCAGCATGGCTATTTGCTCCTACACCACCCATTGGTTTAAAAGAAACGAATGGAAAATTTTAGTGTGGAATGATTTAGGTTAAATAAAATCCGTTCCCATTTCTCTATTTTGTTTATTAAAACTACTGTCGACAAAACTGCCGATATTAGAATTAACTTTTGACCTTATTAAATAAAGCCGCCTGTTTTTGTTGTCAAAAGAAACCTCATCTACTGTCACTGGAACTAAAACTTTTGGACCATTGACTATAACGGGTTCAAATCCGAAAGTTTGCCTTGTTTCTTTTGAAAGAAAATGTATAGTCTTAACATAAATTTTTTTAAAGAGTTCATTAGAGTTAGATATCCCGCCCACGATGATCGCATCCACAGAGCCTTGCCTGCATCTTTCCTTCATCTCATTAAGTCTTTTTTTTAAGTCCACAGTAAAATCTTCAGAAAAAGAAGATGGCTGATGCGTTATAAAGGAAATGTTTTCTCCGGTTTTCTTGTCTATTCCGGCAACAATTAACCCCATACAATGACCGAATCCTCCAGAAAATTTATTTGAATTATCTATTGGAGATATTGCATAAATTCTAGGTCCGGCGGTTAAAACATCTTCTCCTTCTTTAAAATCATACGTTCCCTTTGCCCAATCTAAATTCTTCAAATCTTTCAGCAAGAAATCATTGCTAAGATGCTCGCGATGTTCCGGATGCTCAATTTCCACCGTCTGAAAATCTTCCGGCGTTCCAATGCAAACCATAATCGGCTTTACTCCCTCAATCAAATGGGCAGAAAAATTTTTAATCTCCGAATTATTTTTAGGTAAATCGTTCTCTGAATTTATGTTGGAATTCTCAAACATGGTTATATCTTAGCACTTTTTTTGTTACTCCACCCTGCATTTTGCTTTAAGCGCCCCTAGGTCAGCATTAGTCAAGGTTTGATTATTTCCCTGATTGAGTTCGTACATAATCGCTTTCGGGTCTTTTACATGCTCCAAGTCTAGCGCATGGCCAAGCTCGTGCGCCAAGACCCGCACGAGCTTGGCCCGACTGCTAAATTCATAAATATCTATTTCTCTAATTAAGCCGTCGCTAGAATACACTCCCTCTGTAAAAGATTCTCCCCGTAAGGCGCCTATCGTATTATATTTTTCCACAGAGAGATTCAAGGTGCCGACTAAACGGTTCAGCACAACCACCAGCGCGTTTATTTCCTCCACCATTTCATTGATGCGTTTTTGCTCTCTCTGTAATTCTTCTGATTCAGCGTTCAACGCCAAACGTTCCGATTCAAGCTTGTTGTATTTATTTTTCGGAGCCCCCCCCTTTTTTTATTCCAAGACATTACTTCTTCTTCATAAGCAAGCTGTTTTTGATTAAAAATTTTTACTTGCCCGTCAAAAGCGTTTTTTGCTTTCTCATATTCTGTTTTTAAAACTGTCAATTTAGACTTAAGGCTTTCATATGAATCTCTGCTGTCTTCAACCACAATTCCCAAACTTGCCAATTTGCTTGTCGCTTCTTGCCTGTAATCATAGACGAGATTTATTTTTAAAGAATCATCGCTTTTTTCGTCTGTCTTATAAGCAAACAGTTCTTTCCCAAATGGCTTCTCCCAGATAGCTTCCGCGTCGGCAAGCGCACTCAAGAAATACTTTTGGGAAATTCCAAACTTCGTATCAAAAGCGCCGAGCGTATACACAATCGGATTCTTGCAAGAAAGAAAACGGGATAAAATAGCGCCACCAAATTGATACCAAACTACACCCAAAATGGCAAGAAAAACCAAAACCTTAATAAGATTCTTCATACTTATATAGTTGCATTTTTGGTGACATTGTGCAATAATTGCGCAATGGGTTTCGTAACGCAAATTCTGCCATATCTGCAGATTATACTCTCGGTGATACTAGTGACAGCGATTCTTCTTCAGCAAACAAGCGCAGGAGTGGGCGGAGCTTTGGGCGGAAGCGACAGTTCAGGTTTTCATCATACTCGCCGAGGTTTTGAAAAGTTTCTTTTTTATTTGTCTATTATTTGTGGCATTCTTTTTGCTTTATTCGCGCTTCTCAGTATAATAATAAAAAGTTCATAGCTAATTTTTAGTTTCCAGTCTAGGTGACAATGACAATATCGCAATGCGTAATTTTAAATTACCTTCAAAAAAAGAAATAAATTTTATTTTGGCTTCTTTTTCAAAAAAAGAGTGGAGACTTTTTGCTGTCTTGGCAATACTTTTAGTATTGAGCACGGTATTGATACTGGAGAACATAAATAGACACTTTATGGTGACTGTCCCGCTCCGAGGTGGATCCATCTCTGAGGGCGTCGTCGGAGTTCCGCGTTTTATAAATCCGGTACTCGCAAATTCGGAAGCTGACCTCAACATGACAACGCTCATTTATTCCGGTCTGATGAGAAAAATCAAAGATGGCGCCTTGATACCGGATTTGGCTTCCAAGTATGAAATGTCGAGTAATGGCTTGGTTTATACTTTTACTTTAAAAGATAATTTATTTTTTCAGGACGGAAAACCTGTTACCGCAGATGACATATTGTTTACTATTAATAAGGTCAAGGATGGAATCATCGCCAGTCCGCAAAAAGTTAATTGGGATGGTGTAAACGTTGAAAAAATAAATGAAAAAACTATTAACTTTACTTTAAAACAACCCTACGCGTCTTTTTTAGAAAATACGACACTCGGAATTATGCCGGCGCATCTGTGGGAAAACTCTCCCATGGAGCTCAATGGCGCAAACACAAACCCTATTGGCTCAGGTCCCTATATGATAAGCAAAGTAAGTAAACAGCCATCGGGAATTATAGATTCCTATACACTATCGCCGTTTAAAAAATTCATTTTGGGAGAACCATATATTAAAAATATAACTTTGCGTTTCTATCAAAATGAGGACGATCTGGTCAAAGCCCTTGTCGATAAAAAAGTGGACGAGATAAGCTCTATCAGACCTATTGATGCGGAGAATCTGAAAGAAAAAAATTATCAAATAGAGTCTGCGGTTCTTCCGAGAGTATTTGGGTTGTTTTTTAATCAAAATGTCAATCAACTTTTTACCGACAAAACTATTATCTCCGCAATTAATCAGGCAATAGATAAAGACAGAATCGTCAGAGATGTTCTCTTGGGTTATGGAACGACAATTGACAGCCCAATCCCTCCGACTATGATGGAATACCGGAAATTAAACGCAAAAACGGATATCTCCCGGGAAAATTTATTACAGAAAGTACAGGACGATTTATCCAAAGCCGGATGGAAAAAAAATACCGATGGATTTTTAGAAAAAACAACGACACAAAATAAGAAAAAAACGCCGGTTCTTTTGGAATTCTCAATCTCAACAGGCAATGTTCCGGAACTTGCAAAAACCGCCAAATTGATAAAGGGAAACCTGACGACTCTCGGCATGAAAGTGGAAATAAAAACTTTTGAAAAAGGAAATTTAAACCAGTCGGTAATCCGTCCCCGCAAATACGATGTTCTCCTGTTCGGGCAAATTATAAACCACGAGTCCGACCTGTTTGCCTTTTGGCATTCAACACAGAGAAAAGACCCGGGGCTTAACGTCGCTATGTATACAAACGTCAAAGTGGATAAAATTTTAGAAGACGCATTTGTGACAATTGACGAAAAGGAAAGAATAAAGAAATATGGGCAATTTGAAGAAGAAATAGTAAAAGACATGCCGGCAATATTTCTTTTCAGTCCAAATTTTATCTACACAGCGTCAAAAAACATAAAAAACTTCAAAATCAGCAATGTTATAACCCCGAGCGATCGATACTTAAATGCATACTCATGGTATATAGACACAGAAAATGTCTGGAGGGTATTTGCTAAATAACCAGATAGAGCCTTAGACTCTCCAGATAGAGTCTAAGGCTCTATCTGGGAAAATTATAAAAAATAATCAAATTAAAAATGACTAAAAAAACAAGATTGTCTTTCAGTTCTATCAGCATTGAACCTGTTCGTAATACTACGCATAATGTTCCTAGCGAGAATAAAAAATTTGAACCGAGAGCTCCGGAAAAAAAGAGGCTGAAGAAAAATTCAACCTATCAATATTCTAAAAAAAGATTCGGGCCGCGAAGCGGCAGGCAGGCATTTGTTCCGAAAAGAGATGGGAGTGGGAGCGAAAAAATTCTTCCGCCGGAGACCGGTGTCATTCGTATCATTCCGCTCGGAGGGGTGGAAGAAATCGGCAAAAATATGACCGCTATTGAAATCGGAGATGATATCATCGTCATTGATGCCGGCATGCACTTCTCAAACGAAGCCACGCCGGGAGTGGATTATGTGATTCCCAACACGACTTACCTTGAGGAACGCAAGGAAAAAATACGCGCACTCATAATCACCCACGGGCATTTGGACCACATCGGGGGCGTGCCGCTCGTTCTTTCCCGCATAGGCAATCCTCCGGTCTATTCCAGAAATCTTTCTATTTTAATGATGCGCAAACGCCAAGCTGAATTTCCGCACCTGCCTCCCATGAAAGAGAACATCGTGGAAAAAGATGCGACCATAACCTGCGGAAAAATAAAAATAAGATTTTTCGGAGTTACTCATACCATTCCGGATTCAATGGGCATCATCATAGAAACCGAAAACGGATGGATTGTCACTCCGGGAGATTATAAATTGGATCAGATGGACGGAGTTGTCTCCAAAGAAGAAGAAAAAGAATATTCTATCTTTGATAAAGCGAAGGTTTTATTGTTAATGACTGATTCCACTAATATTGAAAATGAAGGCTTTTCTCTGCCGGAAGCAAAAGTGCATCAGGGATTGGAAAATTTAATAAGAAAAATAAATGGTCGGATAATCATTGCCGCCTTCGCTTCGCACATCACTCGCCTCGCCTATGTGGTAAAGTTTGCTGAGTCTCAAGGCAAAAAAATAGCTATTGATGGGCGTTCAATGAAAACAAACATTGATGTGGCGATAGAAGCGGGATTGTTTGAGCCGAAAAAAGATACTATCGTGCCGATAGAGGAAGCAAATAATTACCCACCCAACAAAATTGTAATTTTGATGACTGGAGCCCAAGGCGAAGAATTCGCGTCACTCAATCGTGTCGCCAACAAAACTCACATAAAATTTGCGCTGCATAAAGGAGACACAATAATACTTTCCGCCTCCATTGTTCCGGGCAATGAGCGAGCGGTAGAAAAAATGAAAGACGGACTGACCCGCCAGGGTGCGCGTATCATCAGCTACCGCACTGCTGGCGAGGATTTCGTGCATGCAACCGGACACGGAAATCAAGAAGATGTGAAATGGCTACACCGCAAAACTCATCCGAAATTTTTCATCCCGATCCACGGCAACCATTACCGCCTGGTGCTTCATAAAGAACTGGCGATGGAGCTCGGCATGAGTGAGGAAAATATCGTGGTGCCGGACAACGGTTCAATCATTGAAATATCGGCGGACGAAAAACGCATAGCGGCGCGCAAAGAAAAAGCTCCTTCTGGAGTGATGATGGTGGACGGAGCTTCCATCAGCGACAGCCAAGATGTAGTCATTCGAGACCGCCAAATGCTCTCGCAGGACGGCATGTTTGTAATTATCGCCCTACTCGACCAGAAAACCGGAAAATTAAAAAAATCTCCAGACTTAATATCTCGTGGCTTTGTCTACCTGAAAGAAAATCAGGAACTTCTGCGCCAAGTCAGAATCATTATAAAGAAATCGGTCGAAGAAGGAGCGGCTAGAATGTTTACCCGCCACACTTCGGGCGGACATCACAATGCCGCAGGCGGAAATCCGTTAGACTTTGACCATATAAAAGCAAACTTGGGAGAAACCGTTTCAAAGTTTTTGTACCAAAAAACCGAAAAAAGACCTTTGGTTATACCGGTGATACTAAGCGTATGAGACATACTAGAACAATAATATATTTAGCGGGTTTTATTTTTTCTCTGCCGATAGCTCTAATGGCTTATATAAATTCCAGCTTTATTTCTTCTTTTATTGATGAAAAATTAGTCGGAACAATCTACACTCTCGGATCAATAATTTCATTGCTTGCGCTTTTGATAGTTCCAAAGATATTTAGCAAGACAGGCGGCTATAAATTTCTACTGTGGGTAATAATTCTAGACAGCCTTGCAATCTTGTTGCTGGCCTTTTCCCAAAATGCATGGAGCGCTATTATTTTTTTTGTTTTTTGTTTTACTTTGAACATCTTAGTTTACTTCTCGCTGGACGAAATTTTAAAAATATTTTCCAAAGATTCTTCAACTGGAAAAACACGAGGAAGCTATCTGGCATTTTGCAGTTTGGCTTGGGTGATAGCCCAGTTCTCGCTCGGCGCATTTTTGGGAGAATTTTCTTTCAGAATAATCTATTTGGTCAGCTTTGGACTAATGCTGTTATTTTTTGCCATAGCCTTTTTGCGCCTGCAAAATATATCGGACCCGAAATACGACAAGATAAATATAAAAAAAAATATCGGCCAGTTTTTCAGAAACAAAAATCTATTCCGTTCCTTTGGCATAAGTTTTTTACTGCAGTTTTTCTACTCTTGGATGGTTATTTACACGCCGATATACTTATCCTTGCACTTGGGTTTTTCTTGGAGCCAAATCGGCATCATCTTCGCAATAATGCTTTTGCCTTTTGTCATTGTCCCCTTCCCGCTCGGAAAATACGCGGATAAAATCGGAGAAAGAAAGATATTAATGTCTGGATTCACCATAGCCTCACTAGCAACTTTATCTATTTTTTTTATTCAAACATCGGAAGTGTGGATTTGGGCTTTGGTGCTGTTCGCTACTCGCCTTGGCACCGCCAGCGTAGAAGTCGCAGCTGATGCTTACTTTTTCAAACACATCAAACCGGAAAATGAAGAATTCGTGGGAGTCTACCGCACCGCCTCCCCCTTTGCTTACATTTTGGGTCCTCTGTGCGCTTCAATAATTTTTATTTTTGTTCCGTCTTTTAACTTTATCTATCTTATCCTCGGCGCGCTTATGCTCTTTGGAGTTTATATTTCGGAAACCATAAGAAAAAATGACAACTAAAAAGAAAAGCGTCGGGGTACAGCTCCTCGGCAAAAATATTTCGGGAGAACTCGTAGCGATATTGCAAATTCGGAGTGCGTGGAATGCAGAAAAAAAATGTCTGGAGTCCTGGCCCGGCGGATGCCAGGTCACGGTTCACGGTAAATTGAAAGAGGGTGAAGACTTTATGCAGGCTCTATGGCGAGAAATTTCGGAAGAACTTGGAACTGAAATTCTACCTGCTGTAAAAGTTCTGCGTTTGATTGAATTAATAAATAAAGACAACCCGGAGCGGAAAATAATTACTTTCGGAGCAATTGCGAACGCAGAAATTTTAAAAATTTTATTAAATAAACCCAAAAATAAAACCTCGGGCGGATTCAAGATGATTAAGCAAAATGAAGTTGAAAAAATTGCGGACTTGCAAATATTCGACAAAAATTTCGGTGTAACAGATGAAAATATAATAGCCATGTTCCCCGACGAAAAAGAAGCGGTGCGAATGGCTTTCGAGAAACTAAAATAGTTTAATTATCTTTCGCGACTTCCAAAGTAACCGGTAAAGTTTTTTCAACACCCTTGCTGAGAACTTTTAGTTTTATGATTTGGCCTACGCTTTTTCCCCGGATGACGGATGCCAGACTCGTGTCTTCATCTAGTTTAACTCCGTCAATTTGCAGAATAATATCGTTTTCCACAATCCCCGCCTTGTCCGCCGGAGAACCAGGAATAACGGCAAGCTCATTTGTATTTGCCCCGGCTTTTATTAAAACGCCATAGTCTACCGTTAAATTATTTTTATCTTTCATTTCAGCGGTAACAGTCACATAGCGGATGCCTAGATACGGACGAATAATTTTACCAGTCGTTTTCACCGATTCAATCGCCCCTTTTACGCTATTGATGGGCAAAGCAAAACCAATATTCTGGGACCCCTGCGCGATAGCCACATTCACGCCAATTACTTTTCCGGAAAGATCAAGGAGTGGTCCGCCGGAATTCCCCGGATTAATCGCCGCGTCTGTCTGAATGACATGGTCCAGAACTTCCGAGGTTCCGGAACCGCTGCTGGCAGTTATTGAACGCGCCAGACCGGAAACAACTCCCACAGAAACAGTATTTCGGAATTCACCGAGCGCATTGCCTATGGCGATAACATTTTGCCCTATTTCCAATTTGTCGGAATTACCCAAAGAAAGGTAAGGAAACCCCGTCCCTTCAACTTTTATAATCGCAATATCTAAAACAGGATCACGAGCGATTACTTTGGCTGTATGCTTCTTTCCGTCATTTGTAAAAACAGTGTATTCAACGTCTTTTTGGTCAACTACATGCTTATTGGTCACAATCAGGCCGTCGCTCGAGACAAAAAATCCCGAACCGCCCCCAACTTGCTTTTTTTCTGTGCCGTTTTGGCGATATTGCGGAACATTAAAATAAAAACCGGGAAATAAATCGCCGAATGGATTTTGCTGTTGGTTAGGGTCAATATAAGTTTCATATTTAGGCACTTCTTTGGAAATAATTATGGAGACGACCGCCGGATTTGTTTTTTTGACCGCGTCAATCACGAAATGCTCCTGCGAAAAGATAGTTTCTTTTTCTAGAATTCTTTCTGTGACAGCTTTGGCGCCATCTTCATTTTTAAAATTTTTCTCTTGCTCCTTCCGCAAATATTCTTTAGCGAAATATCCGAAAATCTGCGCTCTGTTCTGCCAAGCCAGCCCAAATACGACTAAAAGTACGAGAACAGCCGACAGCAAGTTCGTCAAAAACGCAGCTAAAAAATCTTTGCTTCCAAAAACTTTTTTAATGAATTTTATTATATTTATTTCCTGCATATTACCCATTATATTCATCTCTTTATTTTTAGCAAGTAGTTTTTAAAAATATTTTCTTTATAAGGTTTCAAGCGCACGATTTTTACCAAAATACCTTTATTTTTCAAGTCTTTTTTTAAGTTTTTCACATAGGCTTTTTGGTCATATCCGAGAGAAATAACGTCGGGATTTTCCTTTACGATATGCGGAATATGATTCTTGGTGCCGGAGAGCACCGCTTTATCGACCATTTTATATTTTTTAACCAAAGCTAATCTTTTTTTTTCATTTAGAGCCGGCAGCCGTCCTTTTATTTTTAAAACATTCTTGTCCCGCGCCACAGAGACGATTAAAAAAGATTTTTTGGAAATTTTTTTAGCCTGTTTGAAGAAATTAAGGTGCCCAAAATGTACTCCGTCAAAAGTTCCAAAGACCATTATTCTCGTTTGTTTATTTTTTTCTTTCACGACCCCATTATACCAAAATTCTAAAGGTTTTTTAAGCGCATGTATTGACGCGTCTTGAATCATTTTTTATGATAATAATTTTTCGGATATTAACTTGCTAAGTATCTCGCGCAAAGATTATAATGGTACTCTATGACATTAACCATAACAAAAAGAGACGGGACAAAAGTACCCTTCAATGCCGACAGAATAAACAAATCCATCGAGAGAGCGTGTTATGGACTGAAAGACCCTATCAGTAAGGTTATCCAGATTGCCACCGAGACGCAACTCACTCTATATGACGGCATTACCACCGAAGAAATGGATGCGGCGTGCATAAATGCCGCATTGCAGAACGCTCAGTACGGCATGGAGTTTGACAAAATAGCCACCCGTCTTCTCTTAAAAGGGATTTACAAGAAAGTTATTGGCGACTATGACAATGACGAATCAAAAAGCATCTCTTCGGAGGAATTTGCGAGGTTGCACAGTTCTCACTTTAAACAATACATACTGAATGCGGTTGAAAAAAAGCTTCTGGATAGCAGAATGGCAACTTCTTTTGACCTGGAAGAATTAGCAAAAAGCCTGAAAATAGAAAACGACGAGCTTTACAAATACTCCGGTCTCTCCACGATGCAAAACCGCTATCTGATGAAAAATGAGAGACAAGCGCCACTGGAAACTCCGCAGTATTTTTGGATGAGAGTCGCTATGGGCATGTCTCTCAATGAAAAAAATCCCAATGTTTGGGCGAAAAAATTTTACGAAAAAATGTCCAAGCTGGAATATCTCTCGGCCGGCAGTTCCAATATCGGAGCCGGCACCCCGAATCCAAAACTTTCAAATTGCTACCTAATGGAAATACACGACGACATGGAACACATCGGCAAAACGGTTTCTGATGTCTTGCTTTTATCCAAAGCAACCGGCGGCATCGGACTTTCGGTTACCAAGCTCCGCGCCGAGGGTTCAGTTTTAAAATCAAATAACACCATTTCTTCCGGTCCTATTCCTTTTATGCACATCATAGACTCCGCGGTGCGCGCAGTTCAGCGAGGCGGAAAGAAAAAGGGAGCGCTTTGCTTTTATATGGAAAATTGGCATTTAAACTTTCAAGATTTTATAGATTTAAAGCAAAACAATGGCGATGATTATCGCCGGACTCGCACTGCAAACACCGCCGTATTCATCTCGGATGAATTTATGAAGCGCGTGTTGGAAGACGCGGACTGGTATCTTTTTGACCCCAATGAAGTCAAAGATTTGAACGAACTTTACGGTAAAGAATTTTCAAAGAGGTATAACGAATACGTGGAGATGGCAAAAAAGGGAAAAATAAAGATGTACAATGTCATGCCAGCACGGGAACAATACAAAAATATCTTGATTTCGCTTGAAACCACTTCGCATCCTTGGCTCACATGGAAAGACAGCATTAATCTCCGAGCGCTTAACAACAATACCGGCACTATTCATTGTTCAAACTTATGCACGGAAGTTACTCTGCCCACCGACAAGGATAATATTGCTGTCTGTAATTTGGTTTCCATAAATTTAGCGCGGCACATAGTAAACGGACAAATAGATTGGCATAAATTGGAAGAGTCTGTCCGCCTTGCCACTCGCCAGCTTGATAACCTAGTTGACATCAATAGACTCCCGATACCGGAAGCCAAACGCGCTGACGAAGAAAATAGAGCAATCGGCTTGGGACTGATGGGATTTGCTGACTCAATTGAACAACTCGGGTATTCATATGAGGACACTGAAGCATATGATTTCGCCGACCAAGTTTTTGAATTTATTTCCTACATGTCTATTGATGAGTCGGCAAATTTGGCATCCGAGAGAGGTTCATATCAAAATTTTGAAGGTTCCCTTTGGTCTAAAGGTCTTGTGCCGATTGATACTTTAGAAAGACTTGAAGCTGACAGAGAGCGCGAACTAACAGTGAAAAAAGAACCCGCAAAACTGCTTCCGCTTCTTGATTGGGAGACTTTGCGCGGAAAAGTAAAAAAAGGAATACGAAATGCCACACTCCTAGCTATCGCTCCAAACGCAAACATCGGGCTGGTGGCAGGCACTTCCCCCGGCATTGACCCGAGGTTCACCCAAATGTTTTCCAGAAATAAAATATCCGGCAAATATCTGGAAGTGAATCCAAACATGATGGAGGCTCTGCAGGCTGAAAACCTTTGGGACAAAACACGTGAAGCAATTCTGGAAAATCACGGCGATATTGAATCCATAGCGGAAATCCCGGACGCAATCAAAAGAATTTATAAAACTTCGTTTTCTGTCTCCCCTTACGCTTATATAGAAGTGGCCGCCCGGGCTCAAAAGTGGGTTGATATGGGAATTTCTCGTAATATGTACCTAGACATCCGCGACATAAATGAAATTATGAATGTATACACTACCGCTTGGGATAAAGGTCTGAAAACAACGTATTACCTTCATATGAAACCGCGCCACAGCGCCGAGCAATCCACGACCGTTGTTAACAAATCGCAAGCACTAGGAAAAAGAGGTTTCGCCGCGCTAAGAGATAAAATTGGCGACAAAATTGCGCCAAAAGAAGTAACAACAGAAGCACCAGCAGAAGTAGTAATCCCTGAACTATCTCCTATCAAAATGCAGGAACCAGTACCGGCAATTGTAACTCCGGAAGTAAATGTCGCCGAAGACCCGCAGGAAAAATTCTTGTGCGAGTCCTGCCAATAGTTAAAAAATAATTTATTATATATGATTTTAGGAAAAGCATCTCCGACCGACATGAACCTGCACCCCATGCACTATAAATGGGCATATGACCTTTATAATCAGGCAGTCAGAAACAGCTGGTTCCCTCATGAAATACCCCTCGGCGAAGATTTGACGGACTGGAAAAACATGACTGAAGACGAGAAGCATGCGGTGGAATTTTTGATGGCATTTTTTAATCCTGCCGAACTTATCGTCAACCGCTCCCTTGCCTTGGGTGTCTACCCTTACCTAAAAAGCCCTGAATGCCACTTGTACCTTGCCAAACAGATGTTTGAGGAGGCAAACCATTGCGTGTCTTTTGAGTACGTTCTGGAAACTTTTCCCTTGAACCGCAGCCGAGTTTACAGCACTCATCTTGAAACGGAGTCTATGAAAAACAAGGAGGATTTCATAAATAAGTATCTCATCAGGATGACCGAAGATACCCTCAACATTGAAACTGCTGAAGGCAAGAAAGACTTTCTACGGAACCTAGTCGCCACCAATATAGTAATGGAAGGCACGTGGTTCTACTCCGGCTTTATGGTGGCGCTTTCCTTCCGCCAGAGAAATCAGCTGCGAAACTTGGGCTCAATGATTACCTGGGTTCTGCGCGATGAATCGCTCCACCTAAAATTCGGCATTCA
This sequence comes from Candidatus Nomurabacteria bacterium RIFCSPHIGHO2_01_FULL_39_10, assembly GCA_001786805.1. Lineage (GTDB taxonomy): Bacteria > Patescibacteriota > Minisyncoccia > Phycocordibacterales > UBA9973 > UBA9973. The sequence continues at coordinate 13,583 of MFTJ01000038.1, forward strand.
GCTCATACATACCGTCCTGGAAGAAAATCCGGAACTTTTAACTGAAGAGTTTGCGGAAGAAATCAGGAAAATAATAATTGACGGAGTTAATCTGGAAGTAAATTACAATAAAGATATGTTTCCTAAGGGCATTTTGGGATTGAACGCAGACTATGTGAACCAATACGTGCAGTATGTGGCAGACCGCAGGCTGGAAGAGTTAGGCCTTGAGCCACATTTTAATGTCACCAACCCCGCCAAGTGGATGTCTACGGCAACTGATGTATTTGAATTGGTAAACTTCTTTGAACAGCAGAATACTTCCTACGAAGTTGACGCCCACGGGCATAAGAACGAGCCTGCCCGCAATGCTTCGCATAGCGATGCAGACGGGGAGAAAACTACATTAAAGACAGCGCCCAAGGAAGAGGAATAGCTAGAAGCATCAGTATAGCTCCGAGTAAACCCAAATTTTTATGGAAATTTACCATCTCCCCCATTCTTGCCATCTGGTCAGTCACTTTCCAGTATTGATGCATTATAAAAGTGGTGACAATTAGGAAAACTGAAAGCAGAAGTATGGAAAGTTCCACGTAAACTCCAAAAAGTATTCCCAAGCCTCCCAAAAACATCATCAGACCGGTCAAAAGCACGGCTTCTTTCGCCATCGGTACGCTTTTAGACTGGGCATAACCCGAGAGCATGCCGAGATTCGTAAAGTGATTAAAACCGCTCATTATAAAATAAACCCCCAGTAATATTCTTCCCAAAATAAACAAATATGCTACTGCTTCCATAGTTTTACGAATTTAATTGTTAATAGTCTATTATACCCTATTTCAAATCAATACTATTTATCACAATCGGGGTCTGCGGTCTGTCCGACGACGTGGTCGAAGTGTTTTCAATCTTTTTCACCACATCCATGCCGGAGGTAACTTTTCCAAAAACAGTGTGCTTGGTATCCAAGAAATTGTTGTTCGTAGTATTGATAAAAAATTGGCTGCCGTTTGTGTTCGGACCGGCATTGGCCATGGAAATAGTGCCGATGTCATTTTTGTTGGCAGGAGTTATCTCGTCCGAAAAGCTGTACCCTGGACCTCCTGTACCCCACAGTTCCGTTTTGGAATCATCTTTGGTTAGAGGATCTCCTCCCTGAATCATGAAGCCTTTTATAACTCGATGGAATTTGATTCCGTTGTAAAAACCTTCTTTGGCGAGTTTGGTAAAATTAGCCACGGTATTCGGCGCTTGCGCTTCGAAAAATTCTATCTCAATTTTCCCCATATTTGTATTCAATGTTGCGTTCATAATTTTAGCTTCGGGTTCATTATTTATATTAATAATAGTTTCTTCTTCTATGACTTCCTCTTTATCTTTATCGCCTTTTAAAAACCAGCCGCCTAAAACAATCAAAGCCAAAATAATAACGATACTTACATATTTATTCATAAATTTTAATCTTCTTTTTTATAAAAATGCGCGACCAATACAACACTAATTAACGCAAGGAAAATAGTCAGGGCAAGCATTGGTATTGAAATATATCCGCCGAATTCCGAGACCAAATGCTGGTAGCAAGACACGCCGGAAGCGTCACACGGCAAATTTCCTGTATCGGCAAAATAATATATAAAATTTTGGTAGACTGAAATAATAAAACCGACACAAAGCAAAGGAAGGGTATATTTCACCACTTTTCTGTCTTTATGCCAAATAGCCACTCCAAAAATAAAAACTAGGGGAAACAAAAAGATTCTTTGATACCAGCAAAGATAGCACGGTAGAAAATTAATGATCTCCGAATAAACCAAGGAAAATAGCGATGCTCCGAGTGAAAGAATAAAACCTAAATTCAAATAATGTTTATCAATAAAACCCAAGAATTTATTCTCTTTCGGACGAAGAAAAAGCAGAAATAAAGCAGAAACAGCAAAAATTTGCAGAATTATGGCGCCCAACCCGAGAAATATATTCAGATAATGTACTGTGACAGGATTCATTTTTTATTTAGGAAGCTCGCAGGAAGTTTTTTCTGCCAATTGCGCGAGAGGAATTTCTCCATTCAGGCGTGTCCCGTCGGCAAACTCCCAAGTCGGATAGCTGGGAATTTTTTTATCTATGCAGATTTGCGTTTGACCCTGACCGTTGACGTTTGAACATTCAACATATGGAAGCAATTTGGCGGAAGTTCCAAATAATTTTTTCTGCGCTTGGCAATGTGAACACCAAAAGGCTCCGTAAAATATCGCTCCCTTTTCCCCTAAACACTGCGCAAAAACATCATACTTGCCGGGTTCTATCGGCTTACCATTACTGCCTGCCCGAATTAATACCGTCGCTAGGACTCCTAAAATCAAGAGTCCGACTACTGAAAGAAAAATTTTGGCGTTGTTATCCATTCCCGTATTGTATCAAATTTAAAATTTTTGGCAAAAAGATAATCAATCCGACAACGACTGCGACAAAAGCAGACAGCAAAACCGCCGCGGCGGCAACATCTTTTGTATCGCGCGCAAAAGGATGATATTCGGGAGAGGTTAAATCTATGTCTATTTCTATAGCTGTATTGAAAACTTCCGCCACAAGAACAAACCCGATTGCGAAAACAAGCACCACCCATTCCAAGCTGGAAACTTTGAAATAAAATCCAAAAACCACCACAACTAAAGCTGATATTACATGAATAAACAAATGTCTAGTCGTTTTTGAAACGACATACAAGCCGCGAAAAGCATTTCTGAATTTTTCGCTATATTTCACTTCCCGCCACGCTTTTTTTTCTTTGATGGTATCCATCTTATTTAAGGACGGTCATTAAGAGAGTTTCCCCAAGGACCGTCCTTGTATTACTTAACTTTTTACTCTGTCACTTTTAAAGTCCCTTTCATTCCCGTCGCTCTGTGACTACCGACAGAACAATAATATTCAAAACTGCCGACTTTATCTGCGGTAAATTCCAAAACTTCGGTAGTTGGCGATTGTGTTTTTTTTGTCGCTAGGCCGTACTCGTCTATTTTGAAATCATGGAACCCGGCGCTATTTTCAAAAGTTATTTTAACCCTCTCCCCTTTTTTGACCGTTATGAGAGCAGGTGTAAAAGAAAAATTCTTGCTCGTAATGGTAAATTCTTTAATTGTACTGGGAGCATCCGCGACTGTGGGGGACCCCGATGTATTTTCTGTTCCCGCCGATATGGGTTCTTCTCTTGCCGGCGCTTCCGCTTTCTTGCTTGTACCTAAAACAAGCACACCTCCCGCCACTAAAATAATCAAGACAACAATGGTTATGTATGTATTTTTCATAGTTATATAATTTAACTTATAAATAAACCGCACTCCGATTATAACATAATCACTGATATTGTATGTAAATAGGTTGAGGACTTAATTTCAGCAAATCTTCCGGCGTCATCAGCGCCGTATTAGGCTTTTTGATATCGTTGCTATAAAACAATTTAAAACCGGTAAATTGAACTGGTTCTGAATAAATAAATTGTCTATAAGTGCTGATTTTTTGAGCCTTTTCGCCAAAGCCATCCATATTCATGACTATTTGCACCTCCGGCAATGGTTTTATTTCTTTATAATTGGTAACCATTTTTTGGGTATAGCGATGCACAACTAAAATTTTTGGGGAAAGATTATTCTCTTTGACAATTTTTGCCAAGTAGTTCGCCGCAAAGTTTATGTCTGAAGCATCAAATGTGCCGATAGATTGTCCCGGCCTCATTTCATCCTTCATGGAAAATTCAGGATCAAGACCAAGATGCACCTGCGGCATTTTAAGATATTTTTCTAAAAGCGGCACCTCAACCTGCACAGTGCTAAAACCAACCTGTACATCTAAAAAAACCAGCGCGTTTATTTTCGCCGCTATTTTTAAAACTTGATCAATTTCGGAATCGGGCATGCGGGTTCTGTGTTTGCCGTCTTTGCCCGCAGCGCCCTGCGCCACAACAGCTATATAATGCAGCGCCGGAAGCGCCGGAGTAGCCGGGTCCGCGATTGTCCATTTTTTCACTTCTTCGTCCAGCCTGGCAAGCATTTCTTCTTCCGGATACTGCCCCAAAATCCCCATTTTTGCCAAATATAAATTGCCATAATAAGCGACAACGCGCTTGAAGGGTAAAATTGCGCCGGCTTTGGGATAGACAGTTTTTGCCGGCCAAATACTAGGCAAAAAGCGGTTATTAGCCAGTTCGTTTAATTTTTTATCATACACCACCGTGTCTAATTTAACTTTCTGCTCGCCTTTCTTAGAGAAAACATCTCCGAAAAATTTTGAAAATATGGAGAACAAAATAAAAGCCAAAAGAACGGCGACTAAAAAAAATCGGATAAAAATTTTTTTCATAGAAATTATTTTACAAAATCTCCTTCTTTCGCGTCGATCTCTTTAAAAAGAGTTCTCATTTCGCTTGCCAGTATTTTTACGGAATTAGTTCGGAGTCCTATATTAAAAGCGCTCTCGGTATTCTCGAAAACAAGCGTATCAACCAAAATGGGAATTGCTGTTTTGTGCCCAAAAGGCGGCACCGACCCGATTTCACAGCCGGTTATTTCTAAAACTTCCTCGGGAGTCGCCATTCTGGTACTGCCTTTGGACCACCCCAAACAAGAGGCGATTTTCTTTTGATCTCCTTTCCTGTCAGCCGGTATATCAACAATAACCCAATTATTTTTTCCATCGGTAAATAAAAGAGCTTTAATTCCCTGTTTTAATTCAAAGCCTCGGGTTTTTGCCGCATCCTCGCTGGTGATGACAGGTTCGTGTTCCAAATAAGTCGGGCGCAGGGACAACCGGGCAAATTCGCTTTTTATTTTTTCTAGTTCGTTTAAAGACATAGGGGCATTATATCTTCCCTATTGAATACAAGTCAATTTTAGGGTAATCTACAATAATAAGTAATAATTTTGCCGGGTCTGCTAAAGGTAGGCAACCGCTCTCTGAAAGCGGGAATCTTGGTTCGATTCCAAGCCCGGCAGCTCTGCGAAGAAGTTATCGTTTTGTTTTTCAACAGTATTAAGAGGTTCTAACTGTTTATTTAAGTGTTGCTAGAAATTCCTTCTTCATTGTTACATATTCTACCATAAATAGACCCGCCCCCTATTGCTAGGGGGCGGTAAAATCTTGCAAACTAAGTATATACCTTCTTTCGCACATAGTCAAGAAAATGTGGATAACTTTTTTAAGCCTTTATTTTAGGTATGAACTCTAATTTTTCTTTTAAATCATCTAGTAACTTATAATTACATCTAGGATTTTTTATCGCAAACTCTTTTAATTCCCAAGCGAGCGTTTTTTCAAAGGAATATATCCTTATATGTTTTCCCTTTGAATGAAAATATTGGACAGCAGAAAGAAAGTCAGAATCACCACTTATTAAAACAATGTTATCATAATCGTTTTCATATTTATTCATATCTATTCCTATCTCCATATCGGTATCACCCTTTGTTACATTATCACCTATGTATTTCAAATTTTTTCTTTGAACATTATATCCCAAACCATCTAATCTTTTATGAAATTTCTTGTTTCCGAATGCACGAGTAATATATGGTTCTGATTTTGGGTTGTTATCTTCTACACCATAATAGTTTAAAAAAACTGGAGAATATTTATATTTTAAAAGCTCTCGTAACTTTTCAAAACAAATATTGTAGTGTAATTTTTCACCGGTTTTCTCATCGCGCATATTCATTGCCCAAAATAAGTTTGAGCCGTCAATAAATACACCAGTTCTAATAGATTTTACTTTATCGCTAGACATACTTACAGTAGATAATATCCTATTTACCTTGTAAAGTCAAGGGTATTATCCACTTTATCTTTAATTATCCCGTAAAGGGATATGTGTTGAGTTATCCACATTTTTAATTAATCACAAACAAAAATAGAACCAGAGAAAATCGTGAAAGCTCAACACCTGCCAAAAAATTTGATATAATAATCTTATGCGACAAACTGACGCTGACCTTAAATTAAACACGGGCGCTTTGATGCCCATGATCGGTCTCGGAACTTGGAAATCCGCCCCCAACCAAGCTGGAGAAGCGGTGTTGCGCGCGATTTCAGAATACGGCTATCGCCACATAGACTGCGCCGCTATTTATCGCAACGAAAAAGAAATAGGAAAAGCTTTTAAAAACATATTTGAAAATAAAATCAGAAGACGAGAGGATATTTTTATCACCAGCAAGCTTTGGAACACCGAACATCGCAAAAGTGACGTGCGCAAAGCATGCGAAGCAACCCTCGCCGATTTGAATCTGAAATATTTGGACCTGTATCTTATGCACTGGGGCGTTGCAATACCTCCCCATGATGCCACGCCGGAGAATCCGCTAGAAAGATTTACCGAACAGAAAGACGCAAACGGATTTTTAATTACAGAAAAAGTTTCTATACGGGAAACATGGGAAGCCATGGAAGAACTGATAAAGGCGAGTCTGGTGAAGGCAATCGGCGTGTCAAACTTTACCGCGCCGATGCTGATTGACATCCTTTCTTACGCCAAAATTAAGCCTGCCATAAACCAAGTGGAACTGCATGCTTATCTTCAGCAATCGGAACTGCTGGAATTTTGCAAACATAACGATATCGTGATGACAGCCTACTCCCCGCTTGGATCTCCGGGAAATTTTAAAGAAAAAGGATTCCCTATTTTAATTGAAGACAGCGCGGTCAAAGAAATCGCCCGCAGTCACAACAAATCCCCCGCGCAGATATTGATTCGCTGGGGCATTCAAAGAAAAACCGTGATCATTCCAAAAAGTGTTACGCCCGAGAGAATAAAAGAAAATATAGATGTTTTTGATTTTGAATTATCGGAAGAGGAGATGAAAATAATTGCGGGTCTCAACAGAAATCTGCGTTTTGTGAATCCGTATCCTTGGTGGAAAATCCCTTATTATAATTAAGTTTTGGGTAAATTACCTTGATTTTTGGGCTAATTTGCAGTATAATAGCCAAATGAGGTACATCTTCACCATTATTGGCACTGTCGTATTGACTGTAACCTTAGTTGCATTTTTTTTTAATCTTAAACAGGTAAACGAAGAACGTACGGCGCTAATGACCAATCTACAACAGCGAGCTTCCCTGCTGTCTGACAGTTTGAAAGAATCAGTTGAGTTTTCGTATGTTAATTCTTCTGGGGCATCTCTGAAAACATCTTTACAGAAAACAGTTGACAAATTCGCTAACCGCGAAAGACTGGCGGGAATCGCTCTATATGACAACCAAGGAGTGCTACTCGCCACTTCTTCAGGATTGCCAAAAACAATAATTGAAAATACAAAATCAGTTTCTGATGCCATGGATAGCAATACATCGAGGAATAATTTTTTTGATGCTGAGGGTGAATCAAGATATGTGTTTGTTGACCCACTTCACAATGATGTTGGCAGTATTGTGGGAGCGCTGATGATTGTGCAAAATGCAGGATATGTAAACACAAGCATTAATCAAATTTGGCGAGGTAATTTGCTAAGACTGGGCATCCAAATAATCATATTCTCAATCGCTATCTTCATAATTCTCCGTTTTTTTGTCTTTCGGCAAGTTATCCGCCTGGTTGAGTCCGTAAAAAAAATCCGTATGGGAGGAAAAAATGAAACTTTTAAAGATACCGCTAAGTATTCTTTTTTTAAGCCTCTTGCCAAAGAAATTACTCATATGGCTAACAGCCTGCTTGCGGCGCGTTCATCCGCTAGCGAAGAGGCGCGGATGAGACTGGAAAAACTGGATACGCCGTGGACCGCCGAGCGGCTCAAAGAATTTATAAAGGCGTATTTGAAAGACAGAAAGATATTTATTGTCTCCAATCAAGAGCCGTATATACATCAAAAAAATAAAAATGAAATTGTTTGTTCAATTGTGCCAAGCGGACTCAACACAGCTGTCAACTCTGTGATGGAAGCCTGCGGAGGAGTGTGGATAGCGCATGGAAGCGGAGACGCAGACAAAGAATCGTCCGACGAAAACGGCAAACTTCAAGTGCCGCCAAATGACCCGCATTATACTTTGAAAAGAGTTTGGCTTTCCGAAAAAGAGTTCGGCGGGCATTACAGATTTTCGGTGGAAGCGATATATCCTTTGTGCCTGATGACTTACACGCGTCCGGTGTTTAGAAAGGATAATTGGATGATGTATAAAAATGTCAACAAGAAATTTGCCCAAACCCTGCTCGCAGAATTAAAAGATGTGGAAGAGCCGATCGTGCTCATACAGGATTATCATTTTGCTCTTCTGCCGCAGATGATAAAAGAAGCTCGGCCGGATGCGGAAGTGGGCATATTTTGGCATGTGCCATGGCCAAGCCCGGAAGCTTTCAGTGTTTGCCCATGGCGCAAAGAAATTCTCAAGGGAATGCTGGGAGCGGATATCGTCGGATTCAATACTCAGCAGTTTTGCAATAATTTTATTGATACCATCGGAAAGGAAGTAGAATCTTTGATTGATTTGGAAACCTTTTCAATAACCCGCGAAGACCATACCACCCATATCAAATCTTTCCCGATTAGCATTGTTTTTTCGGACAGTAAAGAAACTAAAATTGAACAATCAGAATCAAACGATCTTGGTTTAGGCATCTTGAAGAAACTTGGAATTCAAACAAAATATCTTGGATTGGGCGTTGACCGTCTTGATCACGCCAAAGGGATTCCGGAAAGATTCATTGGCATAGAAAATTTTTTTGACGCCCATCCTGAGTATCAAGGACAGCTCACATTCTTGCAAATTGCTTCTCCACACCGCGAACATTTCAAAGAATATCAAGAACAGTACAAGGATTTAATCACCAAAGAAGCGAACAGAGTCAATCAAAAGTTCGGCGCAAAAGAATGGAAGCCGATTGTTCTGGAAACCACTCAATACAGCCCGCTAGAATTAAAAGCTTTATTCAAAATCGCCCATTTCTGTCTTATCACTTCCCTACACGACAGCATGAACCTTGTGGCAAAAGAATATGTGGCAACGAGAAATGATTCGCTTGGCGTACTCATCTTGAGCCAGTTTGCCGGGGCCTCACGCGACCTAAAAGATGCACTCATCATAAATCCGCACAACACGGAAGAAATCGGGACGGCAATTTATACAGCCCTGACAATGCCGCTCTCCGAACAACGCCGCCGGATGGATACGATGCGTACCAGCGTTAAAGATTACAATGTCTATCGCTGGGCAGCGGAATTTATCAAAGCGGTCACAAGCCTGAGTTAATATTAAAACTTCAATTTTTAATTATTTTGAAATAATTTCTCATTAAATTTTTATTTTTATAACTCTCTATTCTGCGAAAAATCATTTCTGCAGTGGAAACTTCTTTCGTGTATGATGCGACCCATGTTTTGTTTGTCACTTCAATATTTCCGCGCTTACTCATAAATAAAGCAAGCCAATAATCTTCGGGATTGCGGGGTAAGTGTATTTTTCCCGACAAAACCGCGCTTCTTTTTATAATTTCCATGACTATATTTTTATCTTTGCCCCAAAAAGCATAGCTTGTCCCCCATATCCAATAAGTGGCTTTTTCATTCTTTGCGAGGCATCTATATTTGCTATACACATTGTACATATTGCCAAAAATTGTCCCTTTGAATTTAACCCAAGAACCCGCTAAAACATTTTTATTATTATTTAGCGTCGTGGACATAACTTCCACCCAATTATTTTTGGCAAATGAATCCCCGTCAATGCAAAGTATAATGTCCCCGGAAACATGATTGAGTCCTTCCAATCTGGCATTTACGATTCCCTTGGCTCCATTAAAATGTATGGCAGTAATAGGAAAACTTTGCGCGATTTCTAAAGTTTTATCTGCGCAGTTGTGCGCCAAAAGAATAATTTCATCAGAATGTTTGGTTTGATTTAAAATTGATTTAATACACCGCGCAATATATTTTTCTTCATTGTGCGCGATAATCAGCACTGATATTTTCATAAGATAATATTAACATAAAAATTTTTTAAGACACAATTGATATAAACTTAGCTTTTATTTCTTCAATTAAAGCCGCTCCTGCGCGCGAAATAAATTTAAATTCTCTAGCATTATAATCAATGGCTCGCGCTTGATCTATAAGAGCAAAACCATATATTTGATCAGCCTCAACCAAAACCTCAAAAGGGTAATTCTTCTGTTTTGATGTAATAGGACAGACCACAGCCAGCCCGCTTGATTGATTAAAAATATCTCGGCTAATTACCATAGCCGGACGAACACCTTTTTGTTCTCGCCCTACACTTGGAGAAAAATTAAAATAAATTATGTCGCCTTGATCTGGAATATACATATTTTTACCATATTTCTTTACCCAGCGGCTTGCCCCAATCAAACTCTTTATGCCGGTTTTTCTTAGTAATGCCTTTTACCATTTCTTCTAAAGTATATTTAGGGTGGCTAGAAGTAATGATTATTTTGTCTTTTATCTGCTTAAAACCAACAACAGAACCCGCTTGCCAATTAAGATTGGCAGGGAATTCATTTGGTATTCTCACCGCTAAACTATTGCCCCACTTTTGTATTTTTGTTACCATAGTCTGAGTATATACAATGTATTTACAAAATCAAGTTGAATTCCAATTACTTTTTAGCCTTTGAAATACAGGCTTTTATGAAGGCTAGGAAAAGCGGGTGCGGAGAGAGCGGGCGGGATTTAAATTCCGGATGAAATTGGGTACCCAGATAAAACGGGTGGACATTTTTGGGAAGCTCGGCTATTTCCATCAAAATTCCGTCCGGAGACCTGCCGGAAAATACCAACCCGGCTTTTTCTAGTTCCAGAATATATTTTGGATTAACTTCATAGCGATGGCGGTGGCGCTCGGAAATTTCAGCAACGTCGTAAGCGACGTGAGCCACGCTTCCCTCGGACAATTTCGCCGGATAAGCGCCCAAACGCATTGTCGCCCCATAATTTTTATTTTTTATTTTCTCCACCTGATCAGCCATCGTGGCGATAACCGGATACTTTGTCTCCGGATCCATTTCTGTAGAATTGGCGCCGTCAAATTTTAAAACACTGCGGGCATAGGCAATAGTCAAAAGCTGCATGCCAAAGCATAGTCCGAAATATGGAATATTTTTCCTGCGAGCATAATCCGCCACCAGAATCATCCCTTCCGTGCCACGTTTGCCGAAACCTCCCGGAACAATGATGCCGTCCAGTTCATCAAGCTCTTTCAGTTGCGCAGGGTCTTTTTCATATCTTTCCGAATCAAGCCAAAAAATTTTAGGCTTGTGATTCTCCGCCCAAGAGGCATGATTGATGGATTCTATGACGGAAATATAAGTGTCTTTGCATGATTTAAAATTGAAATATTTGCCCACGATGCCTATCTGAACTTCTTTGTCTATTTTTTTTATTTTAGCCGCCAGCGCCGTCCAATCAGCCAAATCTTTTTTGCGAGTGGATAAACCCATTGCTTTGAGCAGGACAGCGCCTAAATTTTCCTTTTCAAAATTAACCGGCGCATCGTAAATAGAGTAAATATCCGGCGCGGAGATTATCCTCTCTATAGGCAAACTGCATACATTACTGATGGTTTTTTTAATGTCTAGAGTTGCAGGTTTATCGGCTCGGCAAATAACGAAATCCGGATTGAGTCCAACGGAATGCAAATCAATAACAGAGCGTTGGGTCGGTTTTGATTTTTGCTCTCCCAAGAGTGCTGGCGTCGGAAGATAGCTGATGAGAACGAATAAGACGTCCTCTGGATTTTTCGATTTCATCATTCGCGCGGCTTCAAGAAACGGCAGAAGCTGGTATTCGCCGACTGTGCCGCCGTATTCAATGACGGTAACCTCCGACTGGTTTTTCTTTTGGCAAGCTTCAATGCGCCTGATTATTTCCTTCGGTATGTCCGGATACACTTCCACATCTTCTCCCTCGTATTCTAAATTGCGTTCGCGTTTTATGACTTCCGCGTATATCTGACCGGTGGTAATATAATTGTCGCGGGCGCTTGTTTGATTTGTAAAACGCTCATAATTTCCAAGATCCTGATCGGCTTCTATGCCGTCCTCGCCGACAAAAACTTCTCCGTGTTCGGCAGGACGAATTGTGCCTGCGTCAATGTTCACATACATGTCCGCTTTTAGATTGGCGACTCGGTAGCCGCGGGACTGCAAAATCTTGCCGATGGAAGAGGCGGCAATACCTTTGCCGACACTCGACATGACCCCTCCCACTACAAAGATATATTTTGCTGATTTTGACATAAAATTAAAGGAAAATTTGAAAGATTTTTGAGCCTTCGTCCTCGGAGACCATGAGGACAGGGAACCCACGACTCTTAAAATCTTTCAAATTTTCCTTTCCTGCTTATTTATTTAAATACTTCCTAACCGCCAAGAAACTGGAAATAACTCCCAAGAGTATACCTGATAATAAAATAATTGCAAAAATTTGAAAGAGATTTGAAATATAGTAATCGTACATGTTCAGTCCCAGAAAGTCAGTCATATTGCGTCCGAGCCATGCGGTCGCCGGAGTAAAAAGAATCAGGGTTATAAAAGTGGCGATAATTCCATAAACCGCACCTTCAACCATAAAAGGCCCCCGCACATGTATCTTGCTGGCTCCCACTAATCGCATAACACCTATTTCCTCTTTAGCTATAAAAATAGTCAATCTTATGGTATTAAAAGTAATGATTACAGAAATAATCATTAAGATAAGAGTAACCAGAAAACCGAGTTCTTGCGCGCCTGAGATAATCCCGCTTAATCGATCTATTACCAGCTTATTTTGATTATAATTTATTTTATAAATGATGGACTGAAGTAACGGATTGTCTCCCTTCATAAAACTAGCGATGCTCTCATACTGAGAGACTTCTTTGGCTTTGACGTTTAAAAAAGCGCCCAGTGGATTATTCCCTATTTCATCCAGCGCGGCAATTGTCGGGTAGTCATTACCATGACGCGCGCGGAAGTTTGCAAGTGCAACTTCGGCTCTAGTATAAGAAACATTTGCCACTTCCGGCAATTTCTCTAGAGAAGATTTTAAGAGCATAATTTTTTCGGAAGGCGCGTCAGGAATAAAATAAATAGTCACATCCACTTTATCCTTCACAGAATTAAGCGAGAAATACAGCACCGCCTGCAGTAAAATAATCAGAATGATGACGGAAAGAGTGATAGTAACAACCAGCACAGCTGCCCAAGATACTAACCCGCCTCTCCTAAAGTTTATGAATCCCGCTTTTATAATTCTTTTGAATTCGGTCATGGCTATGTATGATGCTTAGAATCTCTGATAATCTTACCATTTTCCATAGTGATAACTCTTTTCCCGATTGCGTCTATAACTCCGCGATTGTGAGTGGCTAAAATTACCGTCGCGCCGAGGTCATTAATTTTCTTCAAAATTTGGACTATCTCATGTGTGTTTATAGGGTCCAGATTGCCGGTCGGCTCATCGGCGATGATGAGTTCCGGCTGATTTATAATCGCGCGGGCAATGGCGAGCCTTTGTTGTTCGCCGCCGGAAAGTTCCGTTGGAAAATGGTGCATGCGGTGGCTTAAATCAACCAGTTCTAAAACATGAGGAACATCGGAAGCTATTTCTTCATCGGATTTGCCGACCGCCTCCATGGCGAAAGCAATGTTTTCGTAAGCTGTCTTATTCGGCAAAAGCTTGAAGTCCTGGAAAACCACTCCGATTCTCCGGCGTAATTTGGTCAGTTCTTTGCTTTTCAGCTTGTGCACATTGGTAGACTCAAAAAATACCGTGCCGTCGGACGGGTTTTCATCCGCCAAAATCATTTTGGTCAAAGTCGTCTTGCCCGCGCCGGAGTGGCCGACGATAGAAACAAACTCCCCCGCTGTAATAGCTACAGTCACATCATCAAGCGCCACCGCGTCTTTGTAAACCTTAGAAACATTGTTGAAATAAATCACTTCCCTATTTTAGCACAGAAATTTTTTTATTAAAGGAAGGGATTAGTCGCAATCGTATTCAGAACCGGCAAGATTGTCCACTTCTTTGGAAGCGCCGGTAGAATCAACGCACCATCCGCCATTTTCTATTGTGGGAACTTTCAATGCCGTAATAGCCGCCCAGCGTGTATTGTCAGCATGACAAACTGAAGTTAGAGTACCTGGACCCGAAGCGCCGTTATGATTGTAGTCATTGCCAGTAGTAAAAGTAGGAGTATTTGTGGGGTCTAGTTTCTGGGCCGCATTTAAGACAATCGGATAAATTCCGCCCGCAGTGCCGGAAGCGCAC
>MFTJ01000038.1:27820-29371 GCA_001786805.1 Candidatus Nomurabacteria bacterium RIFCSPHIGHO2_01_FULL_39_10
ATGAATTATCTTCATAATAAATTGCCGCCTGCGGGCGAGCGTTAGACATAGCGGCTTTGATAGCTACATCCGCGGCTTTCGCGCGCGCGGTGTTGAGCGAGGCAAGCACAACTGAAGCCAAGATGCCAATGATAGCAACCACTACTAATAATTCTATTAAAGTAAAACCTTTTATATAATATTTTCTCATACTCTCCATTATACTACAAATTCCTCCCCGCATCTAGAAACAACTCAATCTCACCTTCCGCAAGGACAGTCCTTGCGGAAGCTTGAGGTGACACTTTAGAAGGCAATGCTTATAATATCTACTTCGGGGACCAAATTTGCTTGGCGCGGTCGGGTACATTAACATCTGCAGTGCACCAGCAGCCTAAATCCCCAGGAGGCGGAACATCAGGAACAGCCCAGACTGCTTGAGATTTATAAATTTTTAATTCACAGCGCTGGGGGTCGGTAGTATTTTCTAAATTAGTCAATAGGTCATATCTTTGTCGGTCCGCAGAGACACCATAAGTATAGGAATTGGCAAACCACCATGGAGAATTATCTGCCTGCGGAGACGGCGGACTATTAATTTTATTAACTGGGTCTCTTGGAACACTTGAAATATATTTAAGAAAATTCGGGTCGGTGGAAAGCCAATTTGAGTCAGTGCAAATGCTGTTTGCCCAATCTTCGCGGTTGCCGCCACAAGTATTTGACGGACGAAAGGGAGGGTATGCGCCATATTCATTATAATAAAGTTCCAAAGCACTCACTATTTGTTTCAACTCCACTTTGCGTTTCGCGTCGCGAGCTTTGATGCGCGCGGAATTTAGGGAAGCCATAACTACGCTCGATAGTAAACTAATAATGGCTATAACCACTAAAAGTTCAATTAAAGTAAAACCTGATTGTACTCGTTTGATTTTCATAATTAATTAGAAAAAAGAGTCGCATCATATTCTGCCGGAGTTTTTTTACCGGAGGGAGAATTTAAAAAATTATTTTCCTGCGGAGTTAGACTGCCTTCTCTTCCAGTATTCGTAAAAAAATAAAAAATAAAAATACTAAGAAGTATTAAAAATACAACAAAAACTATCAGCGCGATATCTGCCTGCCTGACATCTTTTACAATGCCATTTTTGAGTAAAAACCTAACTAAAAAAGGATTTTCATCTTCTGCACCCATATAAAAATTATACCACAATCTATAAATTCGCCCCACCTTCCGCAAGGACTGTCCTTGCGGAAGGTGGGGGCTGTTGTTACAATGCATTCATGTTACGAAAAGATCCGTTTATTACTGGAGAGTATTATCACATTTATAATCGCGGCATAGATAAACGAGTAATTTTTAAATTAAAGAAAGATTACGAGAGGTTTATGATACTGTTGTATCTTGCAAATTCAAATGAGTCTTTTCGCCTTGACGACCTTCTCAGTAATAAAGGGACCAACAAAACATTTGATGAAATTTTAATTTTAGATAGAGGAGAACCTTTGGTCTCAATAGGCGCCTGGTCTTTGATGACGAATCATTTTCATCTTTTGGTGAAACAAGAAGTC
>MFTJ01000039.1 GCA_001786805.1 Candidatus Nomurabacteria bacterium RIFCSPHIGHO2_01_FULL_39_10
ATCCTCATCAGATGTCACCACAGTATTTTCTTGATTTTCTTCTCAAAGCCGCTGCTGATACCAATCTTGAAACCTATGTCCAATGCGGCAGCCACGAAGAATTTTTTACAAGTACCCAAGTAATGGATCACAAAGCAAATATTTATGATAATATTAGAAACATAGCAAAACAGCAACGCATTGAACTACCTAACCATCATCTAGTTTTCTTACCTGGTTCTGATAGCAATAGCCACGGCGGTGAATATACCCTTGGCACAAATCTTCCAACAGGATTATATCTCCAAACAGATGATGGACTTCTACCCATAGAAAGTAAAGAAATGTATCAAACATGTCAACAAGCAATACGTACAGGGGAAGCACAAGGTATACTTCATTATGAAAACGTCAATGACCTCAGCAAACTTGTCACCGCCCCAGAAAAAACAATTCTCATCTGCCATATCCCACCAAAATGCGATGGTGTTTTGGCAATTGATCGCGCACAATTTGGTGTAGCGACAGAATCATTTGAGCTATATAATGGAAGAAAAAAAAGAGAAGTAAGAAAAGGCAGTATTCACATGTATGCGATGGCACAAGAACTAATCAAACAAGGAGCACCAATTGAGATACGTGATGAAAATGTGGGCAATTCTGAACTTGCAACAATCATGCAAACGCTTGGGCTGACCAAATCTATCAACGGCCATATCCACGAAGCTGCCCATCATGCGCATACCGTGTCTGGCCACACTGTTGAACAAGGGAAATTTACGGAATCATTACAATGGAACGCCAGCTGCATGGATAGAAGAAGAGTCGGCATTTTACGAGTGAATGGTACACAGGTCGCGTATCAGAATGTTCAACTCTAAAAATTAAATTCAAAAATGCGTCAACCAACACATTTAAGAACTCAATTAAAATTATTCTGTTTCCAATGGCTCAATCTGGAAGTAAAAAAGTTGTGTATGCTGCACTTGTTGGCAATCTTGCCATCGCTATTTTTAAAATCATCGCCGCAATTTTAGGTAACAGCAGCGCCATGCTCGCCGAAGGCTACCACTCATTATCCGACACCATCAACCAAGTCCTCTTATTGATTGGCATCCATAAAAGTACCAAACGTCCTGATAACAAACACCCTTATGGCTATGGCAAAGTGCAATTCTTTTATGCCTTTCTCGTCGCTGTTTTAATCTTTAGCATCGCCGGGGTTCTCTCTTTACGCGAAGGTATCCATAAACTGCTCAACCCCGAACCATTGCACAACCTCACCTTGATTTTTATCGCCTTAGCCATCGCTTTTGTATTCGAATCATACGCATTATATATCGCCTATAAAGAATTGCGCGAAGAAATGAAAGAAGAAAATATTCCAACCCTCTACCAAGCAATTAAAGAATCCAAAGATCCAACCGTATTAACCGTCGTCTTTGAAGACTCCCTCGCGCTGCTAAGCATCATCATCGCCTCACTTTCAATTGCCGCTGCCTATTTCCTCAACAACCCAATCTACGACGCTATTGGTTCACTTGTCATCGGAACGCTGCTCATGGTTTTTGCCGTACTTCTCGCCTATGAAACCAAAAAACTACTCATCGGCGAATCCGTAACTGACAACAAAAAGCAAGAAATCATCCGTGCCATCTCCTCAATCCCCCAAGTCAATGACATCCTTGACTTACGCACCATGCATCTAGGTCCCGAACAAGTGATCATCACAACCGAAGTCAATCTAAACCAACATCTCACCACAAAACAAGTTGAAAAAGCAATTGATAACATCGAACACAACCTCAAAAAAGTCTTTCCCAAATCCATCTGCTACATCGAAGCCGGCGGTAAAGTTGCCTGTGAGAGTATAAAAGATGTACAAAAGCGAACCAAACGAAAGAAATAATCTAAAAATACCTCTGCATTCATAAATTTTTCAGTGTCAATCAAAAAATAACCACTTCAACTCCGAAAAGCTTATAATCCTCTTCTTCCCTCTTCCCACTTATCATGGCAAAAAAAGAGGAAGAAGATAAAACCCCATATATTACTAAACATAAGAAATTATATTCTCACGCAACCAAACTCTTTGATACCGCTACGCATACACATGACGCTGCCTACAAAGCAGCAATAGATAAACATCTAATAGGAGAAGACGGGGAAGTTGACTTTGACAAACTCGATGATCTTAAAGTACAAAAAGAATTTATCGATACCATGACTGACACTTATATTAGTAAAGCAAGACAACATTTTAAAATTGATAGAAGTAAAGAAAAAAAGAATGATTTGGATGAGATAGAACAAGATATGCTCATGAAAGCATATGCGGGTGTTACCAAAGGCACAATTAAGCAATACGTCAATGCCCATGGTAAAAATTTCAAACGCCCAGTATTCAATCAATTTACCCAGCAATATACACGTGAATTACAACAACAATTATACCAATCAGCCGCCGCTCACCTTGAAGACGAACACATTCCTGACATCGTCAAGCACATTGGCTTAGAATCAAAACTAGACGCAGGAAAAATAAATGTCCAAGAAGCAACCCATCTTCTGGAAGCATTTCAACGGGAAGGTGGTATCACCGATAATGATCTGCGTCAAATGATACCAAACTATCAAGCCAAAAAACCCAAACCCAAAGACGACAAAAAGAAAGCTGCCTAGACCATGACCTCTCTCTACCTGCGTGAGAAAGAAAATACAAGGATACTTCAACGTCGTGGCGAACAAGCCTATCTCGACCATAAAGCGTCTCTAGTTGAGCAGCATCCCGGCGAACACCTCTTTATCGCATTCACCCACGACCAACCAAATTTTTACGCCGATAAAAACATTCTTGAAGCAAAAACACAAGCTCAAACTTCCCATCCCCTGCAGACACTCTATTACCGTCGAATAGATAAATCATGATAGAAGAAATCTTACCCTATAAATGTCGTTGTGGTGGAACTCTCAAATGGAGTCAATGTGCTGTAGAATTCTATGGCATAGACTTTGGCATTCGTAAATGTGAAGTATGTACTTCTTGTAGCTCAGAATACTTTGATGACAAAACGACGTCTGAAATAGAGCAAGAAGTCAAAAAAAGAAAACTCTTTGGCTTAGAAAGAAACATCTCTATAACAAAAAGTGGCAACTCTTTAGTCATGCGTCTTCCACCTGAAATCACAAAATTTACAAACCTTCATTATAAAGATAACATTCGAATTTTTCCCACAAGTAAACATATAGAAGTCCAACTAATCCTATAGGGTTACAGTTGGACTTCTGAATAGTCAAACAAGTGGCGTCTTCCTACCCAGAAGACTTTCTTGGTTGACTATAAAATAGAGATAGAGATTTTGTCCTAAAATTCAGTTAAATCAACTATTATACCACCACAAAGCATATTAACCTCTATACCAAACTAAAACCATGACCGACACTCTCGAAAACAAAGCGCTAACAGAATTTACAGCATTCAGAGATAAAGCGCAAGCCATCTATCAACAGCATCAAAGCGAATTCGAACGTGCCCATAATGGTCAATACGTCTGCATCGCCGGCATAGACTCAGACAAACCCCAATTCTACTTTGGCAAAAACGATAAAGATGCATCCTACCTCGCCAGACGAGAACATCCTCAAGGAAAATTATATACAAAAGGCATTAACACACCACCAGAAGCACATGCGCTCAGCCCTCTCAAAATCCATTACAGCTAATCATTTTTAAATCAAATAAGCAGAAATCCCTAACATTCATGTTTAGGGATGAATGCCAGTAAACCTGCTCAGGGATTTCGCTATATTTGATTCAAGAAATAAAGAAACTACTTTATTTCTGCACAGAAAAGAAATCGTTGTTTCTTTTCTTGTGTTAGAAAATCCGTCTTGGAAAAGTGGCGTAAATCCCCACTCTTTAGAGTTGGGGATAGCCACTTTTCAGGATTTTCTTTAAGTATTTAAATCAACAAACACCAACAAGTGATACATTAAAAGATAACTTCTTTAAAGTAACAAATATGTCAAAACATTTATAAACCCCCCTCTATAACAAACTTCTCCGTAAAACAGCAAATAAATAATATACAGGTGAAAACTATGGTAACATATAATGCAGAAGATACTTACGCAGGAATTAGAACACACATTGCTACAGGACAATTAGTTATCGGAGGGAACCCTTTTTCACATAGAGCATATCAAGCAAGACAAGCAGGGATGACAGCACAAACACCCCCTCGACAAACTCCTACTGCATCACCATTAGAACTAACCCTCTCTAACACTCCCCAACCACCCATTCAACAATCGCACTATCAAGTAGCTCAAGGTGGGGAAGTTGACGTGACAAAATAAAAATGTCTCCTCACTCCTTGTATCTCCAAACACCCAAGATACAGCAGCTCATAGCCTCACAACCTAATTGTCTGATTCACATACAAAACATCGAAACACTCTTGGCAAATCCTTGCGACCGAGAAGATAATACTTTTTTCTATCGAAATCTTCTCCTAACTCCACAGCCAGTTATAGACACACTTAAAACAATATACACAACCGCCGGATATCGTGTTCGCGAACAAAAAAGTGACGACTTTGCCGCCTATCCATTTCATCAATTAGAATTGAGAAAATAAAAAAAATATTTTTTTAATTATCCAATCTCTTTCTAAAAGTTATCACTACATTTTTCTAATGTTCAAAAAAAAGTAGTGATAACTTTATCCCGAAACCAAAAAATATGTGCCCACCCTCTCCGTAGAAAAAGTGAGCACCTTCCTTGGCGGAAGTGTGAATTAATCTGTTGTAACATCGTTTATTTTTCCATCTATTTTTCGCACATAAAACCGATGCACTGTTTCTTTATGCTCTTCAACCGCATCCCAAAACCTCTCCGTTAAGGGGAAATATTTGCACTCCCATCCCTGACCGCGGCAATACGCTTCCACATACTTCGCATCACTTCCCTCAAAATGATGCATGATAAACGTACTCCCCTCAGCTAACCTCGGTGCTCGAACTAACGCCGCATCCAAGATTACATTTAACGTTGTATAATCTGTCTCAACCATACATTCACCTCCCCTTCGCATAATCTTCTAATGTCACATAGCCTTGCGTGCGAAATTTCTTCCCTTCTTCACGTTCACGAATATATGGCGGCTCAAGCAAAAATAATTTTTTGGAAGGATCGTATCCTAACTCCAGCAACATACCTGCTAAAAACCGCACATCGTCTAAACTTCGCGCAACACCCTGATTCATCTGCGCACCCACATTGTAATCCAAACCAATAAAACCCTCTTTAGTTTTCCCCACATTAATCCAGCGCATCGTATTGCCATACTCTTTGACACCACTTTCTAAATCCCAAACCGCACCACTAAATTGCCCTTGCATGGCTTCGATATGATGAGCGGTACTTCCTAAAATCAACATTGTTCGACCACTTTCCCGTTCTGTTACACCTTTCACAAACGGCATTGCCACATACAAATCAAAATCACGTTCATTACTAGCACAGCGCAATAATACTTGCCGTCCTTCCAAATTGTAGCCCAGCAAATTATCATCTATTCGGGTTAGTTGTTCGACAATTTCCATTCTTCCCTGTCTCGATGGCTTGCGCGCTTCAGGTTTTCCGACCAATGCAATCAATCCTCCGTCTTGATATAGTCGCGGTGTTTCTTGCACAACTCGTGGTGCATTATTCCAACTGCCGCCCCAATCTGATTTAAATACCATTTTTAATCTCCCTCTCCGCCAAGGAAGTGAGATAAAAGTAAAACAAAAAGTGAAAAAAAACTTAAATTGTTTTACTACAGTAACGAATTAGTACAACCTATTCGTATTGTACCAATCACCCTCTTTTGCCATTACAACTCGTACCGGCTTCTGACCTAACTCTTCAGCAATCGAAATGGCTTCTTTCATTGCTCGTTCATGCAAACCATCATGATACAAATCATTCATCTTTGGTTCGTGATGCGTTAACACAAGCAAACCTACTCCTGCCATCGTTGCCATCTGCAAATCTGTGCGATAATCACTATGCCCCCATGTTGGCACAAATTTGTTTTCCGTGTACGGTGAACCTCGCGGCTCATACTGTGCATCTGCAAACACAATATCTGCTCCTCGCCAAAACTCAATTATCTTATCATCAAACCCATTTTCATCAGGTTCAAAATCCGTTGAAAATACCATTCTTTTTTTCGTACCATCTTTCAACTTCTCCGTTAACCGATATGAAATACTATTGCCCGGATGATTGAGTGCTAACGTATCAATTGTCATTGTCTCCGTTTCATAAATTTTCATACCTGCGACAAAATCATTATAGTGGGTCAATCCTCGCAATGCTTCTAACGGTGCAGGAAAATTTCGAAAATCCTGCTGCTTTTTCAGCACCGTCTGCAAGCCATCGCCTTCTACACATAACAACCCCGGAAAATATCCTGGCTGATCTGAATGTTCGCGAATCGCCGCTTCTAACGAAAACTTCGTGCCATTATGTACACCCTTCACTTTCGCCTCACCAAAAATCTGAATTTTATTGCCAGGAATGTATGCTGGACCAAAAAAAGGCAACCCTTGGATATGATCCCAATGGGTGTGGGTGATATACAAATTCAACTCTTTACCCTGCCCGCTAAATCCTCCTTTGGTTGCAAGATAGACACCTAAATCTCTAATAC
>MFTJ01000040.1 GCA_001786805.1 Candidatus Nomurabacteria bacterium RIFCSPHIGHO2_01_FULL_39_10
CCTAATGACGTTCCTCGCCGCTCCTGAAAAAAATCTGTAAAAATCCAAGTAAGATAAATAGGAATAATAATCCACAATAAATCCAAATACAATAAAGGGGCTGCAAAAATACCAAACCACAAGACAACTAACTCCCACAAAAAAACAAGTATAATTAATATAATATCACCAAACGTCATGTATCTCAAACCTCTCTTAAAACAGAAAACAAAACATACTTATATATCTTTACCTCCCAAAAGAAAAATGCCCCTCCTCTGTGAAGTCTGTCAGCACGAAATGCAACCAATCAAGCAAAAATACATCTGTTCGAACTGCCACCACATCAAACCTTGTTGTGAAGGGGATAGGTGTGATTGAAACAAAAACAAAAAAAAGATACGGCTGCCGGGAATTGAACCCGGGTCACAAGCTTGGGAAGCTCGAATCATACCGTTAGACCACAGCCGTATAATTCAACAGAAAAATATCTCCTTTTTAAAAATATATGTATATTATACACCAAAAAGAGAATCATTAATTCAAAGGAAAATATAATTTAAGCAGCACAAACCCAATCCCTCCTCCCATAACCATATAACAACCCTCTAACAACCCAAGCGTATCCAACTTGTCTTCAATAATCTTCTGAGTATCAGAATTCAAAAAACCCTGCGTACGACTAATATAATTCTTCTTGCCATAATACGGCACAAAATCACTCATTTTAAAGTCAATAAGCTCCTCGATTGTCATTGTAAAAAATATAATTAGCTATATAACCCTCCTAAAACATGATTAAATACACGAGGATAAAATCGTTCCTGAACATGAAGCAACTGTTTCGTATACAAATCATTATATCTGTCCGCATCCTCCATGAAACGAGTTAAATCACCTAACATACCTTTTAAGTTTTGGGGATGAATACTTTGTTTTCTCACTCGAGTAGCTTCATGAATTAACAACCGCGGTAACGCCAGATACGCTTTCGAAAAATCAAAACTAGTATCATACACACGTTTAAATTCCGCTTGTACACCAGAAGAACTTTTATCTACAGATTTTACAGCTCCTACCACAAATCGAATCATCTGCCGATGACTTGCAAGTGCCGCATCTAGAACACATTTATCTTCCTCATTTAAAGAAACATACCCACTATATGTTTCTGAAATTTGAACTAAACTCTTTATTGCAGCAGTATAATGAGATGCAACATAACAAGACATTGCATTTACCATAATATCTTGTCGAAAAATATCACAAATTTCTTCACGATGAACTTTTTGTAAATCCGAATCAGATACAACTGCAGAAATATCTTGTATAACACCCTCACAAAAAGGTGAAGTATATCTCTCTTTAAATCTGCTGCCAAACCAATCATTCACTATCTTTAAGTTATGTTCTAAAACCATTCGTTCACTATCTTTAAGCTATATTCTAATCAACCATCATCCCTTTCATCTCACAATCAAAACTAAGTAAAAAAATATCAAAAAAAAACTTTAATTCTCATCTTCCGCCGGCGCATCCTCATCCCGACGTACAACTTTTACCGCATCCATTTTAACTGTAATTGGAATAGGAACAGCAGATTCAAGTAGCTCAACTACAATTTCTTCTTTCTGACGATTAATTCGCATAACTTTCGCATTCTCCCGTTTAAACGGCCCAGAAATAATTTCCACAATATCCCCTTTATGGATGTTCATCTCAACTTTTACCTGCTCAAGCATATGCTCAATCTCTTGATACGGAATCTCTGTAGGTAATAATCCACGTGCATAAGGAACCCCTTGCAAATCCGCTTCAGCACCCTCTTTAGAACTCGCTTCAATAAAAATATACCCTCTCATTCCATGCGCTTTAATTACTGCTAAAATAGAATACTTTTTAGCCACCATTTGAAACTTAGAAACTAAATAATCAACAACTTGATCTTCTCTATTCGCTGCCGTCCGTAATCCAAATAAATGTGTTTCTGTATCTGCCATCGTCTGTAAACCCCTAAAATAATAATTGTTTAAGCAAAAAAATCACAAACCCCAACATACCAATAACCGCAATACCTATACCAGTTACTTTCAATAGCGTCTTATACTCATCCCAACCCGGTTTTTTTGTAATTCGTAAAACCCGCATTGTTTCTTTAATAAAACGCTTCACCTTCCCTTGCGGTACATCTGGCGAAAATTCCTGCTCTTCCATTTATCGATAGAACAGACGGATTATTTATAAAGGTTGCTGTTCTATTTTAACACATGTCTACCCTCAACACTATAGAATCCCTCCAATTCCACTACTCCACCTGCCAAAAATGCCCTGCACTCTGCCAATCCCGCACAAAAGTCGTCTTCGGCAACGGCAACCCCAACGCCAAAGTCTTATTCATCGGCGAAGCGCCAGGCGCAACCGAAGATAGAGAAGGCATCCCCTTCTGCGGCGCCTCAGGCAAAATTCTTCAGCAACTCTTAGCAACCATCAACCTCAACCGCACAGACATCTTCATCACCAACACCATCCTCTGCCGCCCCGAAAACAACCGCAACCCCGAAAAAGACGAAATCAACAACTGCAAAGAGCGTCTCGATCAACTAATCCACATCATGCAGCCTAAAGTCATCGTCACCATCGGCAACTTCGCAACCAACCGCATCTTAAACAAAACCGGCATCACAAAACTACGCGGCAAAATCCATCCAACCACAATCAACAACCAAGAAATTTCCGTCATCCCCATCATCCACCCCGCCAATTATTTATACAACGGCCGCAATCCCGACATGTTCAAACAAATGGCCGCGGATTTTCAAGTCATTAATAACATCATCCAAGAAAAACGAACACAGAAAAATCTAAGTGAATATTGAATTAAAATTAGAAAAATAGACAATTTTATAGTAAAATATTTAAATAAACAATCATTATATGACATATGCAAGCAGAAACCGTAACTATAACAGAATATATACAAAAAATAAACAAAGTAGAAGCAATGTTAGAAGAGATTAAACAAGGTCTTACCTTATTTCAAACAGAATTACAAGAAAGTATCCAGCGTGGTGAAAAAGACATTACCGAAGGAAGAGTAACTATTTGTAAGACCGAAGTAGAACTAGACAAATTCTTCGCACAAATTTAAAATGTACAAAGCTATTTTTTCTTCAGAATTTGAAAAACAATTAAAGAAACTGAAGCAAAAAGATAAAGCATTATACGAAAGACTTGAAAAAAAGATACGAGACATTCTTCTTGAGCCAACCCATATAAAACACTTACGTAATGTACTTAAAGGACAACAACGTGTCCAATTAGGACCATTTGTTTTAAAATTTACACAAGAAGAAGAAACAATTTATTTTATAACTATAGAACATCACGACCAAGCATATTAAGAGAATTTATAAAATCAACAAATGGTGCCTGCAACATCTCAAGTACCAGACCTTCTTGCAATCTACAAACACTTCCAACGCGATTGTGGCAAAATCTACATCAAATACTCCCTTCCCAAAAGTCGCGCCTACCTCCGTCAAGAACAAGGTCATCAGATTATCGAAATATCTGGCCAAGACGACTTCCAAGACCAAGTCAAATCCTTCATCCACGAGCTACTTCACCTCGCCCCTCAACATCAATGGTATCTTGACAATCATTATATCTTAAGAAAAGGAGAAAGTGAACACATCAACCAAAAACATACCCAACTCGAAGCAACCATTGAAGCCCAAACCCAACAAATCTATCAAACAGACATGTACACTAAAAAAGCCCTCGAAGTGATATTATTGCAAGATGCCATAACAAAAGGATAACATAACTCCAAAAAAAGATAGAAAAAATAAGACAGAAAATAAAAATTATCGTCTACTAGTACCAGGCATCAACGGACTTCCCGCCCCATTTCCAGGCACGCCAATTGAAACCAAACGACCACCCTGCGATCCAGCTGCTCGTTGTTGTAAAGCCGCATCCATTTCATCCCTCTCATTAAACAGCGTACGCAACGCCATTACTGGCTCTAATGTATACAGCTCACGCATTTGAGTTGAAAGATCAAACAATGCAGAAAACAAAGGATTTTGTTTCTCAATTTCATAAAGTCCTTGAATCAATGAAGTCACATCCTCTGACAAAAATTTCCCCTCAACTGCTAGCGTTCGAGAGTGTCGCACTCCATGTTTTAACAACACATCCATCTCAGTACGCAAAGGCAACACACCATCAGACAACAATACTTTTCCACTCCACTGCAATCCTAAACCCCTCTTCTGAAGGTGAGGATGATGTAATACACTTTCATACCCTTTTCTTCCTTTATGTTCAATATCAGGAATTACTTCAGGCGGCAATAACTCACTATGTACTTGCACATACGAACGTGCATCAGCATCATCAGACAGCGCCGAAGTATTTGCACGTATATAAGAAAATAAATCCTCTTTGCCAATACGAAAATCTTGATGAAATTGATTTGGCAATTCTAAGACCGCTTTCTCCAATCCCGAACCCACCATCTCTAAACCAGGAGGCAATGTCAAACTTCTTCGTACAGAAACCTTATCTACAATACTTCGTAAATAATCAATAACACCCTGCTCAGTTGGCATAGTATATTTGCCAAGCAACACCACACGCTGTAAAGTCATATCTCCATGATTCGTTTGCACAACTTCTTGCTTCACATATACACTTTCTGCTTTTTGTTCATATCCTGGTAATGTCATAGTAATTAACCTCGTTAGTTATTTTATTTTAAGTTTAGTTTAATTTTATTTAATTATTTTAGTTTATTTTTACCTCTAAAATACCGCCCTATTTATAAACTTTTTGATTAATTTGTCACTTTTTGGTAGAAACCTAAAGTTTAATCATCCCGCATCAAAAATAAGAGTAAAAAACAAGAAACAAAGAAATAAACCAAAAAAATTATTTATATCTGTGCACAAATGCCGTATACACCCTTTGTTGTTCTCGTGTCACACCCATACTCGATGTTGGTTTCAACTCCAGTGTACAAAACCCCGTTGGGATCATTTCATCATATAACCGACGTCCAAATCGTGCTGCCCCATACAACTGACCACTTTTTGCCACAATAAGACCTGCTCCACGCACAATCGCATGCTTAGCAAGTCCACCCACAAATCCGCCTGCAAGTGTTGACAAACCAATCACCACAACATCTTCTGCTGCTCCCCAACCTAGTTTACCCGCCCGTTTTAGAAATGCATCATCCTCATCCATCTTCTGCTCAGCAACCGCCCTCACTTCCGCTTTACCAACATACAGTCGGCATTCAAGCGAACCATCCGCAAACGTAAATCCAACTTTACTCCCCTCAAGAACACGATCACTTCTTGGTGTATATTCAACTAATGCTTTTGCCGTCATCATGCAAGTAACATCCGTCTGCACATCAACTTTCATAGCATACGCACCATACGTTCGTAAACCTGCTTCAACAGCCGCAACAACTTTTCCTAAACCCTCCATCGTATACGGTTGCACCGCACCGAAAAGACCAGTATCATTGCGAACCTCTGCCGTAAACGGTCGAAGATAATAATCAGCTGCTACTGTTTGTTTCGTCGTAGCCGCACCATCAACTGCAGCACCAGAACTTCCGGCATCTGCACCAGTTGCTGCAGCTGCAGCACCAGCACTCTTTCCACCTGTTCGTTTTCCTGTCATAAAGATATCCTCCTTTTAGTAATTTATTTGCTATACTGCGTAAGCAACCCTCGATACGCCTCAAACTGCTTCTTCGTAACCTGTGTATCTTTTGCCGGATGCAATTCCAACTCCCAATGCGCATCAAACTTCGCCATGTTATACGCCCGTCGTCCTAAATCACCAAGTCCAACAACCGCTAACGGTCCCCACGCCATTGCTAATATACGTGCCCCAACTAAATCAGCCGCACCTTGTACACCTTCCGCTTTTAACTTTGAAACCGCCCACTCCACTTTTGTTTTCATATCAAGATCAGTTCCTTCTCTATCAACCAATTCTCGATCTTCTGTATATCCAATATGTAACACACCTTGTAAACTCTTATCTGCAGACTCAAATTTCAAATAACTACCACACTTAACCGGATCATCTCGCTGCTCTGCACCTCGCATTCCACCTAATGACGTCACTAATCCTGCTGGGGTATACAACTTTCGTTCGGTACACGCCAATGAGTCATAATTTTCTAACAGTGCTTCGATACTATTATAAAAGCCAATAAACCCTTTCGTCGTAAAATCCTCGGCAACTGGCACATACTCCGCTGCTTTTTGTAATCCTTTTCCTATCCATTTTCCAATACCTGGCACTTTTTCAACCGCTGTAGTATCCCGTTGATTCAATCCTCGAAGCACAACCTCCGTTAACATATAACTTCTATCTTCCTGTTCTA
>MFTJ01000041.1:0-2012 GCA_001786805.1 Candidatus Nomurabacteria bacterium RIFCSPHIGHO2_01_FULL_39_10
AATCATACGATAAACAGTTCCAACTGTAATTTCCAGCTCTGAGTGTAACCGTCCAATTAGCAGAAGACACCGTCCCTGAAATATTTTTTGTTTGATTAACCAAAAAACTCGTACTCGAATTGGTCCCATTAGTAAGATAAAGACTAATATTGGCAATACCATACACATCAGTAACAGAACAATTAAAAAAAGTACTCGCAGGACTGGCAGTATTATTAATAAAACCATGCGCAGGACTCACAAGTGTTACAACTGGAGCAGTTCGATCTAAAGTTATTTTTCTTGTAGCAAGAACTGTTGGATTACCGGAAGTATCATTCGCAGTTACATTCACATAATAAACACCTTCAGCTAAGTCAGTATGGTTGATATAGAATGGTGAAATTGATTGATTAGTAGAATTACGCAGTTCAGTGCTATTGTACAAATTAATCACGATTGTTGCAATATCAGTATCTGGAGCAGTCACATTAATCGCAATAGAATCTTGTGAAAAATTACCGGCATTAGTAGAAAGCGTAGTATAGCTCAGTGCCGGAGCCTCAACATCATACGAAGCACCAATACTAAAACGCGTAAGAAAAGGATACCCATCATTAGTTCCTGCCAAAATATGCCAATTATTTCTAAATAAAGTATCATTGTTAGGATTTCCAATAAAATCCCACGGCTTATTCAAACCCCGAGAAGTTCCATTATTAGTGAACGTATCAACAAGAATCATATCCGTCGTATTTCTTCCAACCCCACACGCAGAACTAGCTTGCCCCGTCGTTTGATTATCCCAGTAACTATTGATACAATAGGAACCAACCGAAACTGTACCAACTAAACCTCCTAACGTACTCCCACCACGTACCGCACCCGTTGCATATGAACTATCAATTTTCGTTGTAATTTGTGCATATCCAACAAGCCCACCAATTGTACCTCCAGAGGTAACATTTCCTCGAGCATAAGAATTATTAATCACCGCTGAATTTTGTAAAAAACCAACTAATCCACCATTATCTCCACCACTTCCTGCAGTAACGTTACTCATAGAATAAGAATTTAGAATTTTAGCACCACTAGTGCCATCTGAAAACCCAACCAACCCCCCAACAATACTACTTCCATTAACATTTCCTGTTGAATAAGAATAAATAATAATACCACTACCATGTGAACCAACAAAACCGCCAATTCTTGAACCATAAGCTTTAACATTTCCATTAAAAAACGAATAACTAATATTACCCGCAAGATGTTCTGCCACAAAACCTCCTGACAAAGCAGTTGATGAACCCTTTGAAAAAACATCTAAAGCAGCATAAGAATAACTAATATTTGCATAACTATCACCCACAAAACCACCCACACGAATATTACCAGTAACATTACCCCCCACAACTAAGCTATTATTTATCGTCCCATAGATTATAGCTCCAGCTAATCCCCCTACATAATCATGTCCGGTAATATTCACATTAACCAGACCAGTATTAAGAATCCTACCCCCGCTATCAACAGAACCAAACAACCCCACAAAATCTGTAGAGGTAAGATTAATATTCAAATTGCTAATATTAAAACCCTGTCCATCAAACGTCCCTGTAAAACGAGCTCCATTCGTTCCAATTGGTGTAAATCCAGCATAATCATTCCAAGTAGAAG
Organism: Candidatus Nomurabacteria bacterium RIFCSPHIGHO2_01_FULL_39_10; assembly: GCA_001786805.1. Lineage (GTDB taxonomy): Bacteria > Patescibacteriota > Minisyncoccia > Phycocordibacterales > UBA9973 > UBA9973. The sequence continues at coordinate 1,657 of MFTJ01000041.1, forward strand.
TAGCACTACAATCAATTGCATTCTGCAGTTGATAACTTCCAGAAAGATTCCCCCTTGTTAAATTAAGATCAGAACAAGAACACAAAGCAAGAACTTTTGAACCCGACTCATTATTATTATAACAATCATCAGCAAACACAATAGTTGAAAAAAAAGAAAGAGAAAATAAAAAGAATAGAGCAAAAAAAGTAAAACCTAGTTGAAACGATCTCTTAAAAAAGTCTATCACCATCTTTTCTGTAACATAATAATAATAATAATAATAATATATTATATTATAATTAATAATAGTAAACAGATAAAATGAGTATATAAACCTATCTAAAAAGAATTAGTTTAGTTATATCTTCTTCACA
>MFTJ01000041.1:2091-2475 GCA_001786805.1 Candidatus Nomurabacteria bacterium RIFCSPHIGHO2_01_FULL_39_10
ACTGCGTCACATACAAATAATCCGTCCCTTTACATTCATCTACAAACGATTTCGTCGTCCCATCCTCATACGTTCGAATCACCGTTTCTCGCACATAAATATTATTATCTGCTGGTCCAACACATTCAACCTCAACAGGCACATGATTCGTACTCACTTTAGGAACGATAGATAACGGCACAACTGTCTTATTCATTTTTTTCTCAACACCATCAGTTAGTAAAGGAACAATTTGAGAAGGAACACCAGATTCAAACTGCGGCGGCATAACCTTCTTTGGCTGCTGCACAACCGGTGGTACAGAACTCGACTCCTCAACCTCTGACACTTCAGAAAAATCTTTAACCGCTTCTGAATAATCTTCTTGCGGCGCACAACCTATAA
>MFTJ01000041.1:2514-4619 GCA_001786805.1 Candidatus Nomurabacteria bacterium RIFCSPHIGHO2_01_FULL_39_10
GTGTTAAACGCATTATGCGGTGTGATCAACACATTTTTCATCTCTAAAAGCGCATGATCTTCAAGTAACACTTTCAACTCTTCCATCTTCACATCTTTTTTCCCAATCAACTTCAAATCATTATTCAACTCATCCTCTTCCTCAAGTACATCTAACCCTGCCCCAGCCAATCGCCCAGACTTCAACGCACTAACCAACGCATCCGTCTCAACAATAGCCCCACGTGACGTATTAATCAGATACGCCCCTTTCTTCATCAATCCAATTGTTTTCTTATTCAACAAATGATGAGTATACTTATTATACGGCACATGCAAAGTAACTATATCAGAGAATTTCAACAATTGTTCCAAAGAAACATACCTAAACCCCAATTTCTTAGCTAATCTAATATCCTGTTTCACATCATACACAACCACATCCATCTCAAATCCCCGAGCCATTCGCACAACATGCTGTCCAATATTTCCCCCACCCACAACTCCAATAGTTTTCCCTTTCAAATCAAACCCTCGTAAACCAGAATAAGTAAAATCCCCTCCTCGCGTCCGCTCAACCCCCTCCACAATCCGATGACTCAACGAAAGTATCAACGCAAACGCATGCTCAGCAACCGTATTCTCACCATACGTTGGTACATTGCATACAATAATTCCTTTTCGCTTACAATACTCCAAATCGATATGATCATATCCCGTTCCTCTGCTTGCAATCATCTTCAATTTTACAAACCCACTCAACACAGCAGCCGTGAGAGGCGTATGCACAAACGCCGATAACACTTCAACATCTTTACATTGCTTCATTGCAGAAGATGTAATCGCTCCTGAAAAAAATAAAAGAGAATCAGAAGAAAACTGCTTCTTCAAAATCTCCCTCTCCCACATTTCAATATTAAAAAACGCAATCTTCATCTATACCACAACCTCTCTTTTCGTTAATTTTCGTTAAATATATTATGATAGATATTAAAAAATAAAATAAATAAAAATATAGGTCTGCAAACAAACCTACTTCTCAACAATCAACGTACCCGTCTGCACCGCACTAATCCCTTCAACAATCAAACAGGAACCAAGTTTATCTGCTTTCCAACGAAACGTCTCTCCCGCAGCTAAAATCTTACTCTTTATTTTCGCACACTGCTGCGTACCCACAATCATCGCTTTATTCAAATTAACTTTAGGTTCACGCTCATTTTTCCACTCCACAACATCCCCTAATTTAACTGTCAATGAAATCGGATCAAACCCAGCTTTACGAATCGCGACCAAATGTACCACTTCATTCTTCTCATCATCCTCAGGAATTACATCAACTTCTTTTGCTGGTGCAATTTTAGTCATTGTTGGTTTTTTCTCCTCACTCGCCGCATCAACTTTCTCCTCCGATTTTTGCTCATTCACTACAACATTTGCCGTAATCTTCTCTGCCGCTTGCGCAGGTACAGAAATAGTTTTTCCATCCGCAACCGCAGAATTGCTTGCCGCCGGCACATCAATTATTACTTTCTCAGACCCTTTCTCTCCAGCATTTTCTGCAACTTTCACTACCGGCTTATCATCTTTCTTCACATCCACTTTCTCATTCACAAGTCCTTTTGTGCCAAATTTCGCAAATAACGAAATGAACGAAAACTTCATTTTATTAAAAAATCCAACCGCGTTATACGTAATCTTTTCATCCTGCAACGCCAATTGCAATGCATTAATTGGTTCATGTGCCGCCATAATCTCTCGAATCACTTTTTCAGTCGTATATATCCGCAACGTCGGCTTCTCAAGCCCACCTTCTTTAACAAGAAGCACTTTCTTATCTTTTGTTTCAACACCAACAATAAATTCTGACCCATCATCAGCCGTCACATGTACATTCACTTTTTCATTCCCAAACAATTTGCCAGATAAACCAATTAATTCTTTTCCTTCTACTTGCGTTTTAAGTTCCGCCGTTTGTATTGACAAAGGAGAACTATTTTCAACAAGAGCAAAACTCTGCAGCATCATCACACTAACTATAACCATAAATAATATTTTATTCATCATATATCTCAACCTCATTATATCACATAAACTAAATTAGTGCATATGAACAAAAACAACTAT
>MFTJ01000041.1:4633-7944 GCA_001786805.1 Candidatus Nomurabacteria bacterium RIFCSPHIGHO2_01_FULL_39_10
TTATTTACACAAAACCACCTTTCTCACCTCCCAAACCTCTTCTTCAATTCAAAATTCATCCCCTCTAATTTCTGATTCACCACTCGCTTCAAACTATCGTATTGTTTCCCCGTATGCAACGAAGACAATTTCTTCAGCAACGGAAACAACTGCTGATACTGATCGAGCGTCATCGCCACAACCGAATTCGACATCTCTAAAAACCGTGTCGGATCTTTACGCACCGTAAGAGCAATTGCCACAACCACAAATACCACAAACACCGGCAAATCAAACACTTCCGGCACCCTCACCATCTGCTCAAACAATAACACAAACGGATACACCAAATAATAAAACGCCACAGCTAAAATCCCCCAATACAACGAGTGCAACACATCAATATGCCCACCTAAATGATACGACGCCTCTGAATAATCCCACAACTTCAACCCTAACACTTTTTCCGAAAATATCCCTCCCACATACTCAACCACAATCAACGCAACCCAACATAATAACAACATCCCAAACACCGGCAAATCCTCAAAATACTTCACAAAAAACACCAGCGCAAGCCCCCCAAACCCATAGATAGGACAAATCGGTCCCCGAAAATACCCCGCATTCACCCATTTCCTCTCCGTAACCGACCGATAGACAGAATCAATAACCCAACCAATAAAAGAGAACAACAAAAATTCAATCACATATACAGCTAACATCTAGATATCACCTAATGACAAGAAAAACAAAGAAGAGATATAAAGGTTACGAAAGAGATTCAAGATAATGTCGAAAAATATTTATAAATGAATAAGAATTGATACAAAAAATGACAGTCCCAACAAAAGATGTAAACGACCTCTTTGGAAAATTAAAAATCAAGAAAACTCCTCAACAACTTAAAGATGAATCACGCCAGGAGTGGCAGTAAAAATATTCTTTTTATAGTTATTTAAAACCATAGTGTTTGGTTCAATTGAAACTAATATTTTAGATTTGCAATAAGATACGTACTGCACCATTCAAAAAAAAGTTACCTCTACATTTACTTTAACTATTAAAATGATGTAGAACTAACTTGAATCATATACGAATGCACTAAAAATAATAAAAGTATTAGAACCTCCAGTATATCATTTTCAACTAAGGAAGATTTAAATAATGGTTCCATCTTTATGGGAGGTATGGGATGGAAAAAAACGCTGCATTTAAGTTTAATAGGAATATTTCTAGCTTTAGGCGCATTCTTTTTTACTATTGGAAAAAATAGTAATATAGGGGTTGTATTTTTAGTAATTGTCTTCCTTTTAATAATCTTTAAAAATCAATTCTATGATTTAATCTCTTAAAGCATTATACTATGTCTCCTCTAGATGAAATCCCTCGTTATGTTCGTTATGACTTTTTCATGTCATTATTAGGGATAATTATCGTTTATTTTTCTTTTTCAAACGGGAATATTTATAATGATAAAACATTACATCTCGGTTTTCTTCTATTTGGTGCTGCTCTTTCTATTTATAGAATAGCAGAGATGAGTAGTACTTATTATCTAGAGAAAAAAATTCAAAAATTAAAGAACTTGATAGAGATAAAAGAGTTGAAAAAACAAATTGATAATCAAGAAAACGAAACTCTAGACAAAAAATCAGTGATAAACTCTTTGAAAGCGAATAGTTCGAACATACTTTTCTTCCTATTTTTGCTAATTGTATTAATCGTATTCACTTTGTATTATATTTAGAGAACTCCTCTGTAAATCAACCCTACTTCCTACCCAAATACCGCCCAAGCGAAAACTCTAAATTCCACCGCTGCTTCTTCCCCGGACGCATACACAACAATCCGTACTGCCTCACATCTTCAGAGTCCGCATAATTAATCAGCCCCCTTTGCCTTCCTTTAAGTTCTTTGGTTGCAATATTCAGTAGACCATACTGACTATCAACTGTATGCGCATAATTCATCACAAAAACTCCTACTTGATCTTCCCCAACCTCCTGTGCAAGATTAAGACCCACAACAACCCCTCTTTGACTTCCTCCAATTCTACGGACATAATTAATCCCTAAAAGTGAGCGTTGTTCTCCTTTAATTTCATCTCCATAATTAATCCCTAAAACAGATAGTTGATCACACCCACACACCCGCCCATAATTAATCCCTAAAAATACTTGTTGGTTCTCATTAATTCTATCAACCATATTCAGCCCAATACTTGCCCACTGACTCATCCCTACTTTATTCGCAAAATTAGCCGCCAAAAGATATCCCGATTGGTTATGACGAACACCCCCAACTGAATCATTAATAACCACAAGTCCCCTTTGAGCCGATACAACCTCTTTAACCCGATTAATCCCAATAAAACAAAAACGGGGATTGTATTCCAATGGTGAATCATCAAACTCCACCAACTTCTTCTCAAGTCCTTCCTGCCTAACACCACGAATTTCATCTAAAGGAACCACACACTCATCCATACTAATTCCTCTTCTCAAATCAACAACCGAGACATTAGCAAAATTCAACCTCAACGTCTCCACAAACTCCCTAACTGATTGATACCGCTGTGTCGAATCTGCAAATGTCGCCTTCATCAACGCATCAATAGTCAGCGCAGAAATATTGCGCCGCACTAAATCCTCCCTGCAAACCACTCCTTCCTTGCGTACAAATTCCTCACCCAACAAACAATGCTCAAGTGTTTTGCCCAAACTAAATACATCTGCCGCAGCAGTTACTTTTCGCCCATATAACACCTCTGGCGCACTATACATAATCGAACATAACTGCGTATTTGTCATCGTATCGCCCAAATCACGCACCGTTGACCAATCAAGCAATGTAACCTCTCGTGCAGACGTATCGGACATATTAGAAATCATAATATTTGCCGGCTTCACATCTCTATGCACAAATCCACCTAACTGCTCATGAGCATACGCTAAAGGCACCGCAACTGATTGTGCAACTTCCTCAATCAGCTTCAAATCTGGAATATAACCCGTTTCCGCAAGCACATCCGCAAGCGTTCTTCCTTCAATACGCTCCATCACCAGCACCGGTTTTACACCCTGTTTCCCATACCCAACTAACCGTGGCACATGCATAACTCCTTCTTGCCTCGCTCGTCTTAAAAAATTCATTTCTCGCCCAAACGACTTATCCATATCCTCCCAATCAGTCGCCGTTTTAACTTTCCCTCGATAATATTCCTTCAGAATAACTCTACGTCCATCATTCTTAAGTACCGCACCAACAATACTCGACTCCCCCGCATCCACAATCTCTTCAATATCAGTAACATGATCCCATATATCTCC
>MFTJ01000041.1:7950-10337 GCA_001786805.1 Candidatus Nomurabacteria bacterium RIFCSPHIGHO2_01_FULL_39_10
TTCAATGGGCATCAAAATTCCAGACCCTAATCTAGCAGAAGAAGAATCAGCTTTTACAACGATTGGTCCACCATCATATAAATCCATTCTATCCTCAGAACGACGGCTATTTATAAACTTTGCGATTTTTTTATTACTTTATAGTAACATTTATAAACTCAAGCCTATTCCTGTAAATATGGATAGCATAGATGATATATTTACACCACATCAAAAAGAAAATCCCCCCTACATTGATATAACCCTCTACAAAGAAGTAAACAGAGTTGATCTTAAAAATCTTCCAGAAGGCACAAGAGTATTATTTAGCGGATTACATCCCGCCTCCAACTATCTTGTGGAAGTATTAGGAACGCCAGAATTAGGTTTAAAACGAGACGTAAAATTATGGTATCTTGGTTCAGGAAGCTTCAACTCATTCGGAGCAGTTTGCTTGATTGGACCACAATCGGGATGCTTAAAAACGAAAGCAAAGAACTTATACTCTTTTACAATAAACAATCGGATTCAAAGAAAACCAGATGATGAAGGTATTTTAGAACTGGGGAAACAATATATGTTGCCAACTTTTGGATGGGATTATAAAAAAGAATTATATGCAGATACTAATAATATTAGATTAGAAGCATACACTAAAATAAAAGTACCAACAGAATTGAAAGAATAAAGAGATATACAACATAATACCCGTTAAACGCAATCAGATTATAATTTTTTGCTTCATTTGAAACTAAGAATATGGTTCAATTGAAACTACAAATCCATTAGAAAAAGAGATATTAGTAAGCGAAATAAATAATTACTAAATTGTTTCGCTTACTAGAATAGTATAGATAATTGCGTTGTTTTTGTTATATTACACGCAATTATCTAATAAGTAAATTGCTCTTAAATTGGTAACAATATTAGTGCAATTTACTATAAACGCAATTATTTATTAGCAATTATTTGTTGCGTTAACTATATTAGTCTGTTTCTTTTAGGTTTAGTTCTTCTGTGTTATTAAATTCTTCTGTGGTGTTAATCTCTTCTGTGGAATTAGTGTCTATTGGTTCTAAAAGAATGGTCGTTGTTTGGTTATCCCACATATTCCATAAATAGTCGAATTCTTGGAGGTATTGTTTTGCAATGGTTTTATCTTTTATTATGAGGATGTTTTCGTCATTGCGTTCATCGCCGCCTTTGGTTGGGTTGAATGAGCCGGTGATGATGGTTTCGTTGTCAATGATGAATACTTTATGATGTAGATTATTTTTGTTTTGGTCGATTAGGAGAGGGATGCTATTGTTGTGGAGCAGGATGTAGGCAGAGTCTTTGTCGATCTGGCGGCGTTCCATGATACCACGGATGGTTAGATTATCGAGGTTTTTTAAGAGGAGGATGTTGGCGATTTCTTTGTTGGTGAATGAGAAGGTCATAAAATAAATTTCTGTTGTTGCTTGTTTGAGTTCGGTTCGTATTTTTTCGGCGCAGTCTTCTTCTGGGCAAAAGTAGGTTTGAATAAGGGTGTTTTGGAGTTTGATTGAGGGGTGCAAGGTGGGGTTGCCTTTTTTGAATGTGCCATTCCACATTTCTTGGAATTCGTCTTCGTAGTTTTTGGCGAGGCGTTTGGAGTGAATGATGATGAGATTATTGTTGTTTTTATGGGCGTCGTTGATGGTTGGATTCATCGAGCCGGTTGTGAGGATGTGATTATCAATGATGCAAAATTTATCGTGCATCAAACCGGAGCGGTCGGCTTTAGTGTAGGGGGTATTGAATTGATGAAGATAGTCATTGTCAGTTACGATTTTGACGTCTATATTTGGTTTTTGGGCTAGATTGCGTAAAGTGGTGTTTACGGAGGGGAGGTCGATTTCGTAGAGGGCGCAGTGTATCGAAGATTGGGCGAGATTGAGGGTGTCGAGAAAGACTTGTTCGCAAGCTTGGCGGGGGCAGAAGTAGATGGAGATGTTGCCGGTGTCTTCGATGTAGGAAGGGAGATTTGTGAGGGAATTGGATGGTGTTGAGGAGGTGATGGAAGAGGTTGTTGTTGAGGTGGTGGAGGCGCCGGTGAGTTGGTTTTTCTCTTGTGAGGAGCAGGAGGTGAGGAGGATGAGTGAGAGAAATAGGATTAAAGATAGATTTGTTATTATTTTTGTGGTCATGTTTTTCTTTTTTTTTTCAATAAACACTGACTAAATAAAAAATAAATAAAAATAAAATAAAAAAATTCTTTTTACACTTTTACGCTTGTAATCCTCGTCCTCTTTTTCCAGCGGATGTTTTACCGTAAAAGACGCGATGTGGGTTGTTGCGTTTACCAATCCAATTAATCGATTGATCTGCTTTGATAACAGGATGATTTGGATCAACTAAGATGATTTCATACCAATAGTGTCGGCCGT
>MFTJ01000042.1 GCA_001786805.1 Candidatus Nomurabacteria bacterium RIFCSPHIGHO2_01_FULL_39_10
TGGAAGGGACAAGCGGGAATGAAAAAAGGGAAATGCTGAGGAAAGAAGCGAGGCTGGGCGGAAATAAATTGCGGGATTTGGCTTGGAGCTTGGATGTTCTGGACTTGAATAAAAATAAATAATAAACGCAATGCCCTTAAACGCAAAAGCAACTCAAGAGTTTGTCCCAATCAAGGAAGTCCGTGATGGAGTAATCGTGTTAAAAGACGGCGGACTGCGGGCAATCGTACTCGCCAATTCGGTCAATTTATCGCTAAAATCGGATGACGAGCAGAAGGCGACGATTCTTCAATTTCAAAGTTTTCTCAACACGCTGGATTTCGCCATTCAAATATCGGTGCAAAGCAGAAGACTGGACATCCGTCCTTACCTATTGCTCCTGGAAGACAGAATGAAAGTGCAGAGCGAACCTCTCTTGAAACTGCAAACGCGGGAGTATATAGAGTTCATCAGAAAATTCACCGAAGAAGTGAGCATTATGACAAAAAGCTTTTTTGTGGTGGTTCCTTATACGCATACTGTGTTAAAATCAGACTCCGGAGTGTTTAAAAAATTATTCGGAAGAAGAAGCGCAAAAGAAGTTAAGATAGCCAACGAAGAAGATTTTGAAGAAAAGAGGTCTCAGCTGGAAGAAAGGGTGGGGGTGATACAGCAGGGACTCGCCCGCTGCGGCATAAAGTCGGCTCAATTGGGTACGGAAGAAGTCGTGGAAGTATTTTACAAAGTTTTTAATCCGGGAGAAGTGGAGGGGAAAATTAAATTAGAATAAAATGGGAATTTTTCAAAAATTATTCGGAAAAAAAAATAATGGGTCGGACGGGGGAGTACCCCGCTCTCCCGACACGCAAGCTTCTATCCTTGCCGTCTTGCCTGAACAAATCTACGAAAATGCCAGTCTGGAACTGCAGGATGTTATCGCGCCGTCAGCCCTGAAAATTGAATCAAAATCAATAAATCTTGGAGACAAAATCGCCCGCACATTTTTTATAATATCTTATCCTAGATTTTTGACCGACAACTGGTTTTCTCCGATAATCAACTTGGATAAAATTTTTGATATTTCAATTTTTGTCCACCCGATAGACACATCCCTGATGTTGCGGCAATTTCAAAAAAAAGTCGCCGAAGTGCAGAGCCAAATCAATGTGCGAGAGAATAAAGGCATGGTTAGAGACCCCATGCTTGATACCGCTTATAAAGACCTGGAAGGATTGCGCGATAATTTGATACAGGCTCAGGAAAAAATGTTTGATGTCGGCATATATATAACCATCTATGCCGATAACGACTTGGAGTTGTTTAAAGTGGAAAATGAAATAAAATCAATGCTTGAATCAAAACTGATATACATCAAACCGGCGCTTTTCCAGCAGGAGGCGGGTTTTAAAAGTGTCATCCCGATAAACACCGATTTGCTGAATATCCACCAAAAATTAAATTCGGAGCCGCTTTCCAGCGTTTTTCCTTTCATTTCTTTTGACTTAACTTCGGATAAAGGCATTCTTTTTGGCGTAAACAGGCATAATTCAAGTTTGGTTATTTTTGACAGATTTTCTCTGGAAAATTACAACTCGGTAACTTTTGCCAAATCGGGTTCAGGTAAATCGTATGCCGCAAAATTGGAAATTTTGAGATCTTTAATGTTTGATGTTGATGTCATTGTGATAGACCCGGAAAAAGAATATGAGTTTTTGGCGGAAGCCGTCGGCGGAAGATATTTTAACATTTCTCTCTCAAGCGACCACCACATGAACCCTTTTGATTTGCCGATACCGCGCGAAGATGAGACAGCCGAGGATGTTCTGCGTTCAAATATTATCAATCTAGTCGGACTTTTCCGATTGATGCTGGGAGGGCTGTCGCCCGAAGAAGATTCAATGGTGGATAGAGCCATTTCCGAAACTTACGCCATAAAAGATATCACTCCGGAATCAGATTTTTCGAACATTGAGCCTCCGCTTCTTTCGGACTTTGAAATGGTTCTCACGGGAATGGACGGCAGTGATTCCATCCTACAGCGTCTGGCAAAATACACCCGGGGTTCTTGGTCAACATTTTTAAATAGGCCGAGCAATGTTGATATAAACAAAAAGTTTGTGGTATTTTCGGTTCGCGATATGGAAGACGAATTAAAGCCGGTGGCAATGTATATAATTATGCATTACATTTGGAACTCAATCAGAAAAAATTTAAAGAAGCGTTTGCTGGTTGTTGATGAAGCATGGTGGATGATGAAATCCGAAGACACCGCGTCATTCTTGTATTCTATTGCAAAGCGAGGCAGAAAGTACTACTTGGGCCTTTCTACAATTACTCAGGATGCGGCGGATTTCATGAAGTCTTCGTATGGCGTGCCTATAATAACAAATTCATCTATCCAGCTCCTTTTGAAACAGTCGCCGACCACAATAGATATTTTACAAAAGACTTTCAATCTGACTGATGAAGAAAAATACCTGCTTTTGGAGTCCGGTGTCGGAGAAGGTATATTCTTTGCGGGTTTGAAACACGTTGCCATAAAAGTTATCGCTTCTTACACTGAAGACCAAATCATCACTTCCGACCCTTCGCAAATACTTTTAAATAAAAAAGCCAAAGAAGAGCAGGAAGCGGCGCAGACGGGAGGAAAACAATAGGCTTTAGGCGTTAGGCATTAGGCTTTAGCAAATGATATAATCAGATTATGAAGTTAAAATTTTTACTGCTAAGTTTTTTTGTAATATGCGTAGCAATCTCCGCGCAAAAAATATATGCGGCTTCGGAAAGCAGTATATCTGCGGACACCATGCCTCCTTACCCAGAGCCATATGAAAGTACAAACGTTACTTTAAAAAGTTATACTTACAATTTGGACAGTGTTCTAATATCTTGGTCGGAAAATGGAAAAGTCATCGCATCCGGAACTGGAAAGAAATCGTTTTCCGCTACGGCGCCTGCCGCAGGAGAAAGCGCGGAAGTGACAGCCACGATATATCTGCCGGACGGAGCGATTGAAAGAAAAATAATTATCAGACCTTCTGTGATGGAACTCCTGTGGCAGGCAAATGACTCGCATATTCCGCCATTTTACAAAGGCAAGGCTTTGCCGACCGCCGACAGCGAAGTGAAGGTGGTGGCGATGCCGGAAATCAGAACGAGTGGCGGATTAGCCGACCCGAACAATATGACCTACGCATGGAAAAAAGATTACACAAACAATGTTGACGGTTCAGGCTATGGCAAAAACTTTTTTCTTTACATAAATGACTATCTGGAAGATTCAAACACGATATCGGTAACAGCTTCAACCGTAGGGGAACAGCATTCAAGCCAGGCGAGCATAGAAATAGGGACAGCGGAGCCGAAAATATTATTTTATAAAAATGACAGTATTTTGGGCACTATTTGGGAAATGGCTCTGAATAGCGCCCACAAAATACAGGGACCGGAAATCGTTCGAGCGGTGCCGTATTTCATTTCACCGGAAGAAATAAGAACTCCGTCGCTGATTTGGAACTGGTTTATTAACGATAACCCAGTATATTTAACCAGTCTCAGAAAAAATTTTATGCCTTTGCAAGCGGAAGAGGGGAAACATGGAACCTCTAAGTTGAGGCTTAACATTGAAAATCAAGATAAAATTTTCCAAACAACAGATAAAGAAATAAACATAGAATTTTAAAATGATTAAAAAAGATAAAAGTAAAATTTTGGTGCTGGGATTGCTGCTAATCGCCTTGGCTGGATTATTCAGTCTTAAAGATATTGCGTACGCAACGACCCCAGATCCAAATTATTATCTCTTAGCTCCACTACCTTGCAACCCTGACGCCATTCCTGCCACTCCCGGATGCGATAGAGCAACAAAAACTATTGAAACTTTCAATCCTGCTACTGGTTTAGGAACATACTTGAATTTAATGATAAAGATATTCATCGGTCTATGCGCTGTATTGTCCGTGGTAATGATTGTGATGGGTGGGGTAGAATATATGACAAGCGAACTTGCTCACACCAAAGAATCGGGCAAGGAAAAGATTGAGCATGCCATTTTGGGGCTTGTTATCGCCCTCGGCGCTTGGGCGCTTCTTTACACAATAAATCCCAACTTGCTTAATTCCGACTTCAGTAGTCGTCTGCCAACTGCAACTGTAACTGTACAAACATGGTACTTTGAAACTAAGGTTGTTCTTAGTGGTAAAATTACAAACTCCATTCATGGACCCTATAATACTCAAGCAGAGTGCCAAGAAAGAAGCGCAAGTGTTACGGCAAACACTAGCCCTCAGGTAACTCTAGAAAAAGTGTGTTTCCTGTCAGATATACGACCAAACCCTAGCTTATAATAATTTTATGTCAACAAGAAACTTTATACTTTTAATAATAGTCTTGGCTCTGATAGCAATCGCGGTTTTTGTGTTTTTATATTTGCGCAAAGAACCAACGCCTCCGGCAGATGGCGGAACGGGCACAAATTTCACCATCCCATTTGGCGGTGGTGGCGGAACAACAAAACCTCCGGTGACAACGCCCCCTGTTGATGTCCCCGGAGATGAAACTCCTCCTGTCGCAGAAATACCTGCGGGGAAATTGGTAAAAGTTTCAAGTATGCCGATAGCGGGTTTTACTGTCTTTAGTAAAGAAAGAATGAAAGAGGTGACCACTGCCCCGGCAGTTGAGCAAGGACTACCCTTGCTCAAAACCAAGCAAAAGTCACCGCTAACTGAATTTATGCCTGCCTTAAGATATGTAGCTAAAGCAACCGGAAATATATACCAAACTTTCGCGGATAAGATAATGGAGAGGAAATTTTCCGGAACAATAATACCAAAAGTGCACGAAGCTTATTTCGGGAATCGCGGGGAGTCTGTGGTCATGCGATATCTGAAAATAGACGAGAGAACCATAGAAACTTTTGCCGGCGCTCTTCCAAAAGAATTACTGGGAGCGGAAATAACAGGGAACAATGAAGTAAAGGGATATTTTTTGCCAAATAATGTAAAAGATATAAGCGTATCGCCTGATGGTAAAAACATGTTTTATTTATTCATTGCCGGAAGCGATTCGGAAGACAATATGATTGGCACAATTTTAAATTTATTGAATAATAAAAAAGTCCAGATTTTTGATTCTCCTTTTACAGAATGGCTGTCAGGATGGGAAAGCGGTAATACAATAACTCTTTCCACCAAACCATCTAGTGGTGTCTCCGGATACATGTACACTATTGATTCCACTGGAAAAAATCTGAGCAGAATTTTAGGCAATATAAACGGACTGACTGTGTCAGGAAGCCCGAATGGAAAATTAACTCTTTATGGCGACAATAATTTGTCGCTTAATGTTTATCATACCGACACCAGAAATTCCGATGTGTTGGGGATAAAAACTCTGCCTGAAAAATGTGTTTGGGGCAAGGCAAGCGATATTATTTACTGCGCTGTGCCGAAATTAATTGGTTTTGGACAATATCCAGATAGCTGGTATCAGGGGGAAGTGTCTTTTAATGACCAATTATGGAAGGTAGATATTAAAACAGGCAACAGCGTTTTATTGCTGGATCCGGCTGTAATCGTGGGAGGAGAAGAAATTGACGGCATCAAGCTTGTCCTGGATGAAGGAGAAAGCTACTTACTTTTTGTAAACAAAAAAGATTCTTTTCTTTGGAAACTAGATCTGAAATAACCTCACCCCTGACCCCTCTCCATTTTATAAAATGGAGAGGGGCGCCAAAGGCGGGGTGAGGGGATTGCTTAATTTACTAAATATTCCCAACGTATTTAATCACCACTCGGCGAGTCGGTCCGAAACCTACCGACTCTGTTTTTAAATCAGTCGCATTGGATAAAAATTCGTGTACAATTCTGCGTTCAAAAGCCGACATCGGGTCAACTTCTATGCTTGATTTGAAATATCTAGCTCTTTCTCCCATCATGTGGGCCACAGCGCGGACATTTTCCACGCGTTTTTTTTGAAAACCATTGATGTCTATTAGGATTGCATTTTCTTCCCCCCCCTCCTTTTTTAAGGAGAGGGCTGGTCCGCCCGCCATCGCTTCGCTCAGGCGAAAGCGGGCGGGGGTGAGGTTCTTCCCTTCAACTATCCTGCGTACAAGATGATTTAGGGCATAAAGCGCTTCTCCATCATGCCCTACGAAAAAATGCGGTTCGTTAACTTCAACTGAAAACCAAGTGTTTGATGGACCATCTTCGGTAATAGCGACCCCGGTCGTGACTATCCCGGTTTTTTCAATTAGCTCTTTTATTAAACTTTGTATTTCTTCTTTTTTCATTTATTTCTCGGTAATTAAAACTTTCACTTCTTCATCTAATTCTTTCTTTTCTGT
>MFTJ01000043.1:0-853 GCA_001786805.1 Candidatus Nomurabacteria bacterium RIFCSPHIGHO2_01_FULL_39_10
AAACGTAAAGATGAACGATGTTTTGAAACTTAATTTTATGTAACTCACAAAAATAGTAGCTTTATACAAAAATATATTTTACCTCATATTTCTTTAACGTATAAAAAAGATCTTTTGTATTTCCATATTCAAAAAATAGATTTTTCAAACAAAGCATTAATAAATAAGCACCTAAATTTCTCTACTTATAACGGGCCTGTAGTCTAGCCTGGATTCATCAGGATGGGCAAATAGGACGGTGGGCTTCATAAACTAACATTTTTGTTATTTTAGGCCAGGGACCCGCAAGCTCCGGAAACAGCAAAACTGTTGGAGATTTCGAATCCGGACAGGCTCGTTTTTTTTAATTTTTTATTTTGTAGTTTTCCAATCTCTAAATAACAAAATAATAACTCAGATAAGTGGGCTTTAGCCCGCTCTACTCGCCTAGATTGCTGGCCCGCGACAGGCTCGTTTCTTTTCTTTTTTTGTATCCTTAAAAAATAATTCTCTATTTCTTCCCAAATCGTATCTCAGGCAATCTATACATCTCTTTGATAAATTCAAACAACTCCTCATTTGTCTGATACGTATTTTGCGCAATCTGCTCAATTCTTCTCTCAGAATATTTAACATCAAACAACAAATGATCAACTGCATGCGCAAACTCATGAAACAGTGTTAACTTATAATCTGCTAACTCTTGAATATGAGAAAGATATATCGCAACTCTTTTGTCAGCAGGGTCATACTCTCCTTTTTGCTGATAATGTTTCAATTTCACCAACAACTCTCCCCGCGCCGGCAAACGAGTATATAATCTCACGTGGACTCCTTCTTCATAACAATATATCAAATCCTCCTCAGACAACAC
>MFTJ01000043.1:909-6344 GCA_001786805.1 Candidatus Nomurabacteria bacterium RIFCSPHIGHO2_01_FULL_39_10
GGGAACTCTCTCATCTTACCCCTACATTTTTAAAAAAATAGAAAGATTTATATATTTGTAGGGGTAAGACTATATATGGTCAGAATAAGAAAAAGAACTATTGGTACAGAAACCTATTACTACCTCGAACACTCCCTAAGAGAAGGCAGTAAAGTCGAAAAAAAAGAATTATACCTCGGAAAAGCTCTTCCACATAATATTCAAGAAATCACTCTCAATTTTATCCGCGAATTTTATACCCAAAAATGGCATGATTCTATAGTGCAAATCAAACAACAGTATGCACAATCACTTAAAAATATGCCTAAATCTCTTGTTCAAAAAGAGCTAAACTCATTTATGATTAAGTTCACCTACGATACCCAAAAAATCGAAGGCTCAACGTTAACCTTGCGTGAAACCGCTCAATTATTAGACGATAATATTACTCCGAAAGAAAAACCAACTCGTGATGTAAAAGAAGCTGAAGCGCATAAAGCTATTTTTTATGAGATGTTAAAGTATCCCAAAGAACTATCATTGGGTGTTATTCTCAACTGGCATCGAAAATTATTTATCGCAACAAAACCAGATATCGCTGGAAAAATTCGCAAAACAGGCGTTGCCATTGCTGGAAGTAAATTTCTCCCCCCAACTCCAATTGAAATTGATCTGCTCCTCCAAGACTTTTTTATTTGGTATAAGCAGCATAACGCCAAAATTCCACCCGTAGAACTCGCTGCCCTTGTTCATCTTCGTATTGTCACCATTCACCCATTTAACGACGGCAACGGCCGCATGTCCCGCCTGCTAATGAATTTTGTTCTTCACAAACATCAGTACCCGCTATTAGATATTCCCTACGAACACCGCTCAGGCTATTATCGCGCTCTAGAACGCTCTCAACTCACCAAAAATGAGTTTATATTCGTGCAATGGTTTATGGCAAGATATATCAAAGAACAGCAGAGGTATAATTAATTCTTACCCCTACAAATAACAAAAAAATACGTTTTTCCAAAAAATGTAGGGGTAAGAATTATTTTTCAACCTCCTCCAATCTTTAAATTAGATAATTTATCATTTAAGAGTAGAAACATTTACAAATAACCCTTGTTTTAGCGAATAAATGTTAGAATACCGCGGCAAACCAACAAAAATAGATCCTATTCACGAACGCAACTGCATTGTAGATTATCTTTCACAGACGTGGAGCGTTCCAACCAAAGACAAAAATCTTCCTGAATTGGTAGATACAATTCTTGCAAGATCCATAGATTATGGAATATATTGGCATGAACAAGATACCAAAAAATCTGTAGACAAATTTCTAGGTATTTGTAATGACACACTCAAAGAATTAAAGTATAACGGAACAAAAATCACAACCGAATTCAAGCCACGTGAAGGCATTGAATACATTCTTAATTTTGAAGTTCAAATCAAACAATTAAAAGCTGAACTGCGACCCTATTTTGGAAAAAATATCTCTCCTAAAAAAGCAAAATCAAAACCTTGTTTTACCGGAGCAAAAATAGATCCCCCTGGAAGACCAAATTTTCCAGACACTCTGTGCCCAACGTGGGTAAAATATTACAAAGAAAGACGACAAAGCTCTTTAGAAATAATGATGAGTGCCATTTTTGCACATGGTGAATATCTTGGAATTCAAGTGGTGATGGATGAATATGGGTATTGTGGTTCAGAATTAACCCCCAAAATTGCCGATGAGTTCAAAGCAGCCATGAAAACTGTGTCCAAAAAGTAATTTTTCTCAAATCATTTTCCCCTCCACAATCTTTATAATACACACTTCTTTTCAATCCCTATATGGTCTTAGAAAAACTCGGTGATTCCCTCAAAAGTACGTTAAGTAAAATCACAGGCGCAATGTTCGTAGATGAAAAACTCATAAGCGAGTTAGTCAAAGACATCCAACGCGCCCTTCTCCAATCCGACACCAACGTCCAACTCGTCTTCTCATTAAGCAATAAAATAAAAGACCGTGCAAAAGACTCCCCCCCGCCCGGCGTCACCAAACGCGAACAGATCATCAAAATCGTCTACGAAGAATTAACTAATTTCCTTGGCAAAGAATCACATGAAATCCAAATCACCAAAAAACCAACCCAAATCATGCTCGTTGGTTTATTTGGTTCCGGAAAAACCACAACCGCAGGCAAACTTGCCAAATACTACAAAAAACGCGGGCTCAAAATCGCCGTCATGCAAACTGACACCTGGCGTCCTGCCGCCTACGATCAACTCGAACAATTAGCCAAACAAGTCGGCGTTGATTTCTTCGGCAATAAATCCGAAAAAAATCCTTCCAAAATATATTCATCATTCAAACCAAGATTAGCAGAATATGACGTCGTTATCGTCGACACCGCCGGACGCGACGCCCTCTCCGACGAATTAATCGCAGAACTCAACAACCTCAACAAACTCGTTCAACCCGACCAGCGTCTCTTAGTCATCTCTGGCGACATCGGCCAAGCTGCGCAATCCCAAGCCCAAGCCTTCCACGACACCTGTAACGTTACCGGCGTCATCGTCACCAAATTAGAAGGAACCGCCAAAGGTGGTGGCGCTCTTTCCGCCTGTTCCGTCACGCAATCTCCTATCATTTTCATCGGTGTTGGCGAAAAAATCGACGACCTTGAACCATTCCACCCTCAGCGCTTCGTCGGCCGTCTCTTAGGCATGGGCGACTTAGAATCCCTCTTAGAAAAAGCCCGTGAAGTTGTATCGGAAGATGACGCCAAAGAAATGAGTGAAAAATTCCTCAAAGGCAACTTCAACTTAATCGACTTATACGAACAGATGAAAACCATGAAAAAAATGGGTTCATTTGGCAGTTTAATGGAAATGATCCCCGGCATGGGTAAATTAAAACTACCCAAAGACGTGCTTCAAGTCCAAGAAGGCAAAATCGAAAAATGGCGCTATGCTATGGACTCCATGACTAAAGACGAATTAGAAGACCCCGAACTCCTCTCCGCCGAACGTATCGATAGAATCGCCAAAGGCTCAGGTTTATCCGCATCAGAAATACGAGAACTACTCAAACAATACCGCCAATCACAAAAAATGATGAAAATGTTTAAAAGCGAGAAAGACGTATCCCAGTTAATGAAAAAAATGGGAGGAAAGTTGCCGAAGGGTATGATGGGATAAGAAATTTACCCGTAGGTTGTCTTTTGATCAAACTTTTGTAAAAGTTTGGTGGGGAGCTGCCGAAAGGAATGATGGGGTAGTCACTTCAGATTCACAATTTAATAAAAATATAAAAAAATAAAAAAAAGAAGGTGAATATATGGAATTATTTAGACGACCAGCAACAAAAGTAGATACAGATATAGCTAATCTTGCCGCCATAGTACAAGAATTAAATCAACTCGCCGCATCCTGCGCTGCAACCGCCCAGAATTTAAATAAAGTGGTAGTAAGTGCCAAAGCACCTATAAAAGGAAACGCCGGATACTTTGTAACTGAAAATGCCGTAACAAAATATAGCGCCCAGCTTCAAGCTTTGCGTCTGCAATTAAAAACAACCGCAAGTCACTTACCTGCCGCCGATGGCTATCTTGCCCGCGCATTTGAACCAAGACAAAAAGCAGCATAAACTTCTATTTTTTTCTTAGTCTTTCAACTTCTCTTTCACCGGCATTTCTTTGCGAAACCCGCAATCCTTACAGTACCACGTCTCAAATAACCCATCCGCAAAGCTATGCTGGCCAATATGAAGTGGTTTTTGACATTCAGGGCAAGTTTGAAGCATATTTTAACAATTCTTCACTCTCATTTAAACCTTACGGAAATCTTTTTATACTCCCCTGCTCTCCCAAAAGATGTGATAGAAAACCGTGACGTCGAACGTATAGTAAAACAAATCTCCGAGACAAAAGACTCCCTTCAAGATTTAAACACCATTGCTCTTAAAGAATACATTTTCTTAGAAGAAATCATTTCTCTTCTCCAACAAACGACTAAAAAAAACATTTCACCAATTATTCTTAAATCAATTCGTCAAAAAGTCCAAAAAATAGTTAAACAAATTAGTAGACGTGAACGTCTATTCGAAAAACGTCGGCTTACAGTATGGAAATTTCTTGAACCAATTCGTATCGAACTGCCACCAACATTGCAATCGCAACTCCTCACTCAAACAAAAAACATTGAAGTCACATCTGCCCTCCTTGTCAAACAATTCAGCAAAAAAGACGGTTTGTTCATCAAAGATACTCTTAACGTCATCGATGATCCTCTCTCTTTAAATCAACTGTTAGCTAAAGCACAAGACATCAACACTAATGGTGTTAAATCATGTATCGCCGGATTTAATAACTTGCTTCAATGGTTTAATACACAACAAGTCACTATCTTACTTCATCTTCGCGAAAAATATAATTTAACTGTGAATCTTAACGCTGTCTCCTCCCTTGTCGGAACCCCTATTCGCAAAAACATCGTTTTACTCGATGCTGATTTTGTCAGCGCCATGGAACAAAAACGCCGTGAGAAAGATAAAACAGGATATTTATTAACCTTCCCAATAGGAGATATAATTATTCCAGACAAAGTCCTCAACGAAATGAGTCATATCCCTGTAAGTAAAAAAGCTCCATTGGTTTCAAAACAGACAATCAATTACCTTCGCTCTCTATCCTCTATCGAAAATGTTCGTCCAACTTCCCTAGAAATTCAAACAATTACAAACACTTGGCTAAACACACCAAAAGGTCGAAGCACAAATCAAACCCAACAACAATATTTTCAACAAAGTGGTGATATGATGCTTCTTGTTCGCGCTCTTCGTGAAAAAATAAATCCTGTATTCATATTCAGCAATGACAACGATATCAGTGCCACAATTAACATATTTCATCAACAAAGACAAGCAGTAAATATTAGCGTTTATCGATATGACGAAACCGTTGTTGGTTCTCTGCGTAAAGTTGCATAATCATCAACCGTACGCGAAACCATATTCTTAAAAATTTCTTTTTTATCAGTCGTCAGCTGATCTAAAATTCGTTGCTGGGACGATACCCTATACGAATGAGGATGTACTTGATACTCCTGCTCTTGACTTTGTAATATATTCAAAAGCGAAATTCGTTCATTTGATCGTGTAAACACCCATAGGGGCATTTGTGATAATGCAAAAAGTTCTTCCATAATCTCTGCCACCGGCAATTTTTCTCCACGAACCGAAAACATCGGAATTGTATAAAAAGAATTAGTCTGTATCTGT
Organism: Candidatus Nomurabacteria bacterium RIFCSPHIGHO2_01_FULL_39_10; assembly: GCA_001786805.1. Classification (GTDB taxonomy): domain Bacteria; phylum Patescibacteriota; class Minisyncoccia; order Phycocordibacterales; family UBA9973; genus UBA9973. The sequence continues at coordinate 6,149 of MFTJ01000043.1, forward strand.
TGCTCACTCTCCCCCACTCCCACATCATAATGCTCACAATTAAACGTCAACCCCGAACGTGCCATCACCACATAACCTCTATCTTGGACAGTTTGCAGATTAATAATATCATCCAGAATAAATACACGTGACTCTGGCAATACCGGTAAAACAATTACATTATTCATACACCTCAAAATCCCCTCTTTCTTTATAA